>VGSX01000259.1 GCA_016874895.1 Deltaproteobacteria bacterium | reverse complement strand
TTGCCCCTAAGACTCGGTGGCCAGAGGCGGCCGATAGCCCTTATCGATGCCCAGTCGGGTCAATTTCACTACTTCCGCGTCCGGCAGGGTCCGGGCCTGGCCCAACTGCCGGGCCAGCCAGACCGTGAGGGCGGCATGTTCCACTTTTTCCATTTTGTTGTAAGCGTCCCACAGATCCCGCCCCACCGTCAGGGCGCCGTGCTGCTCCAGGAGGATGGCGTCATAATAAGGTAGTAGATCTCGGACGGCTGCGGCCATGGCCGGGGTCCCGGTGGTGGCGTAGGGGGCCGTGGGGATGGCCCCCAGGGTCAGCACGACTTCCGGCAGCACCGCCTCCGCCAAGGAGACCCCGGCCACCGTGAAGGCGGTGGCTATGGGCGGGTGCGCATGGATGACTGCCCCGGCGTCCGGCCGAGTCCGGTAAACTTCCAGGTGGAGCAACAACTCGGTGGTGGGTTGCCCGGTTCCGGTCAGAACCCGGCCATCCAGGTCCACCGTAATCAGGTCCGCCTCCCGGATGAATCCCTTGTTCGCCCCGCTGGGGGTGGTAATCAGGTTATTACCTGAACGGGCGCTGACATTGCCATCCGTGGCCGCCAGTAACTGCCGCCGGTACAGGGCCTGGCAGACCGCCACCATCTCCTGTTCTAATGCTCGCTCCCTTGTCATCAATGCCTTAATTCCTTTTCCTCGATTACTTTCTTTAATTTCCACCAGGGCCTAAACCAGATGTAATTTTCTGACCACTGACCACTGACCACCGACCACTTTTATCAAGTCTCTATCAGACCCCGCACCAGTCGCAAGGCTTCCTCCCTGGTAGAAATCTCTCCGACCAAGGCCGCCTCTTCCACCGCCGCCAGCAGGTCCCGGAAGCCCGGCCCCGGCGTCAGGTTGAGCTCTTTAATGAGATCGTCCCCCGATAAAAGCCGGGGGCGCTCTTCCAGGGGCTCCAGGCGCTCTTTCAGAAAAAGATAGACCTGATGGCAGAAGTCGGCCAGGACGGCTTCCGAATCCGGGGGTTTAAGGGGACCCTGGCCGGCCAGGCTGTCGGCCAGGGCCAGCAGGAAAAGGCCCGCCAGTTCTGGGCGGGCCGCTTTGACAAGCCGACCCATTGCCCTCGGGGTCAGTTTTCCTTGTCGGAAATCCGGCAGGAGGAGAAAAGGCCGCAGGTGGAGTTCTATCAGGCGGCTCACTGTCCGGGTCTCGTCCTGGGAACAACGCAGGCGGGCCGCCGCGGCCTGAAAAATGGCCGCACCCAGCCGCTCATGGTGATAAAAGGTGTAGCGTTCTTGATCCTCCCGGTATTCCTGGGTAGGAGGCTTGCCGACGTCGTGGAACAGGGCGGCCAGTTTCACCAGGACCGCCTTTTTTCCCTGCCGGGCATAATCGGCCACGTAGGTGGCGGTGTGCTTGAAATAAGCCTCCGGCGCGGCCAGGACATCTTCCAGCTTGGACAGGGCCAGGAGGGAATGCTCGAACACATCCAGGTGGTGGTAGCCGTTCTGCGCCACTCCTTTCATGTCTTCCAGCTCCGGGAAAATCCGGCCCAGAAACCCCAAGTCCGCCATCTGCTGCACTGCCGGATAAGCCCGGGGGGCCGCCAGCAGCCGGAATAATTCCTGGTGCAGCCTTTCACCGGGCATATCGCAGATGGCCGGACCGTACTGCCGGATGACGGCCTGCACCTCCGGAGTCAGAATAAAACCATGCGTGGCCGCAAACCGAAAGGCCCGGAGCAGGCGCACGGGGTCCTCCCGGAAATTTTCGGGCCGCAGCACCTGGAGCCGCTTTGCGGCCAGGTCTTGCCGTCCCCCCCAGGGGTCGATGATAGCCGGTTCCTGGTCCCTAAAGATCGCCTGCAGGTCCATGGCCAGGGCGTTAAGGGTGAAGTCCCGTTTGTGGAGATCTCCGGCCAGGTCCGGGGCCCGAAACTCCGTCAGGTCCAGTTCCTGGCCCTGCCAGACCACCCGGGCGGCCCGTTGCGCCTCATCCAGCAGAACAAAAGTCCCTTCCAGGGCTTGGGCCAGCTCCCGGGCCGATCCCAGGGCATCCCGGTTCACCGCCAGGTCCAGGTCGTGAATCTCCCGGCCCAGGAGGAGCTCCCGCACCGTGCCGCCCACCAGATAAACCTGAATCTTTTTAACCCCGGCCAGCTCCGCCAGGACCTGCAGGGGGCGCAGCCGAGCCAGCTGCCTGGCCCGACCAGCCAGGTTATCGTTTTTCACTATAGTGTCTGTCATATCTCTTGAAACCGTTATGGCTGATTTTGGCTTCCCCCTGGAAAGACACATTATGTCGTAGGGGCGGGGTTACCCCGCCCCTACAATTATTGGGCCGGCCGAACACGCCATTTCCGGCGGCCACGGGCTGCACTATTGTTTTTGCTGAAAGCTGACTGCTGAAAGCCTATTTTTTTCTACCATAATATCATTTCTCTTTTGACAGCGCTTGGGCTTTCATGCTAAGATAGTATAAAAAATGACCCCTAAAGCAATAAAATCTTCGTTTATTGGAGTAGTTAGTTACATGCAATAATTATTCGCCACATTGTGCCGCTGCTCTCTGCATCCGCTGCCGATTCGCGCTGTGTCCTTACCCCCACATGGAAGTCTGGGTTTCGCCACGCTGCCGCCAGGTATTGGCGTTCTATAAGGAAGAATGTGTATGACCCAGCAGACTGAAGCTTCTCTGATCCGCATTTTCAACAGCGTCACCGATCCCTTTGTCATTTATGACCAGGCCTACCATATCCTGATGGTCAATCCGGCCTTTGCCGCGACCTTCCAGCAACCCCCGGAAAAACTCCTGGGCCGCCGCTGCTTCCAAGTCCTCTATAACCGCAAGGAACTCTGCGACGACTGCCATGTTAAGGACGTCTTTGTCACCGGGGAAGCCAGAGTGCGAGAAAAGCTTCTCACCCTGCCGGATGGCAGCCAGCGTTACTTTGAAGTGCATTCCTACCCCGTCAAGGACCCCTGGGGCAATATCATCCAAGCCTTTGAGCACAGCCAGGACATCACCGAACGCAAGAGCCTGGAAATGCAGCTTAAGACCTCGGAGGAAAAATACCGCACCATTGTGGAAATGGCCCGGGAAGGTATTTTCATCCTGGATTACAAGGCCCGCTTCACCTTTGCCAACGAGTGCCTGGCCCGGATGTTGGGCTACACCCCCCAGGAGTTTTTGGGCCGCACCCTGTGCAGTCTCATGGATGAGGAAGCCCGGGTCCAAGGCCGGGCCCAGTTCAACCAGAGCCGCCAGGGTCAGGCCCTGGCCCAGGAAATCCGCCTGACATGCCAGGACGGGACCCATGTCAATTGTATGATTTCCGTCACTCCCCTGATGGTGGGGAACGACTTTTTCGGCTCCATCGGCATCGTCACCGATATCTCCCAGATTAAACAGGTGGAGACGGAACTCCGGGCCGCTAAAGACACCCTGGCGGCCCAGGCCTGGGAACTGCAAAAGACCCAGAGCCAGCTGGAAACCCTCCTGGAGATCGCCCGGCAGGTGCACACCAAGGGTTCCCTCGGAGAAATCATCAATTTTATTCAGGATATTTCCCGGAAAACCTTTTCCCAGGCAGATCCTCTTTTCCTCATCCTGGATTCCGGCAGGAACTCCTTCCTTCCCCTGGAGGATTGCCAGCCCAAGGTAGCCGCCCCCTCTGGGCGTCTGTTCCAGCAACTGGAAAAAGTGGCAGCCACCGCGGAATTAGTGGGCCATTTGGATAAAATCAAGGACAGCCAGATCATTACCAAGACGCAGCATAATTTCCTGCCCCCCCAGATGCGGCAGGCCGTGTCGTCCTACCCCTCCTGGTTCGGGCTGCCTCTTCTCACGCCGGAGCAGTGCATCGGCTTTTTCTTCCTCGGGTCGCATACCGCGCAGGACTACGCCCCCGAGGACCTGCGGTTTTTTCAAGCCCTGTTCGGCCAGATTTCCGGCTACATCCATCAACTGGTGCTGCGGGAGGCCGAGATCAAGCTCCTGCGCCAGAAGGTCACGGAACGCTCCTCCTACGGGGAAATCATCGGCCAGTGCGGCAAGATGCAGGAGGTATACGAGCTCATCGACCTGGTGTCCGGCTCCGACGCCACGGTTTTCATCACCGGGGAAAACGGCACCGGCAAAGAGCTGGTGGCCCGGGCCATCCACGAACGCAGCCACCGGCGCAAGGGTCCCTTCATCGTGGCCAACTGCTCCGCCTACTCCCCCACCCTGCTGGAGAGCGAACTCTTCGGCCACGAGAAAGGGGCCTTCACCGGGGCCATCCGCCAGAAAAAAGGCCGCATCGAACGGGCCCAGGGGGGCACCCTGTTCCTGGATGAGATCGGCGATATCGCCCCGGCCACGCAGATTCTGCTCCTGCGCTTCCTCCAGGACCACTGCTTCGAGCGGGTGGGGGGCGAAGAGACCATCATGGCCGACGTCCGGGTCCTGGCCGCCACCAATAAGGATTTATTTAAAGAAGCCGATGCCGGCCGTTTCCGGGAAGATCTGTACTACCGCCTCAACGTCATTGCCATCCCCCTGCCGGCCCTGCGGGAGCGCAAGGAAGACATCCCCCTGCTGTGCCAGCACTTCCTGGAAAAATTCAACCGCAAGGAAGGCAAGCAGATCAAACGTTTTTCCCCCAACACCCTCCAGGTGCTCATGGATTTCGACTGGCCGGGCAACGTCCGGCAACTGGAAAATGCCGTCAGCCACGCGGTCATCGTCTGCCAGGCCGACGTCGTCGGCCGCAAGCACCTGCCCCGCTTCCTCAAGGACAAATCCGAGGAAACCTCCTCCACCTCCCTGGTGGAGCAGGAACGGCGCCTCATCCTGCGAGTGCTCAAAGAAGCCAACTGGAACAAGCACGACGCCGCCCGCCGCCTGAAGCTCAGCCGCAGCACCCTCTATAGCAAAATCCGCCGCTATAATCTGGAACCGAACGCCTCCATTGTGTGAAATAAAAACAAGGGGGTTGTATTTCGGACAAATTTAAAAAATATATGCAAGTGCAATCATTTTCAATTTAATAAGCTAGTAAGAGAAAATCAGGGTCAAAATTCATACAATTGTTATTTTGTCGCAGTTTTTTCCGG
>VGSX01000258.1 GCA_016874895.1 Deltaproteobacteria bacterium | reverse complement strand
CATCCTCTTTCCGGAGATTGGGCCGATCATCGGGACTGCCCTATCAGACCTGATTTGATCCTTATCTACCGGAAATCGGGCGATGATTTTCTTGACCTGGTCCGCCTCGGCTCGCACAGTGAGCTCGGTTGGTGACCGGCGTTGACGCCCTGCTTGCCGGGGACATGGCCACCGGCAACGCCGTTTTGCGAGATTACATCAACGCCGCGGTGGGCTTTGGGCGGTTGGCGGAGGCCACCCATATCCCGGTGAAAAGTTTGATGCGCCTGTTCGGCCCCAAAGGCAACCCCCGGGCGGACAATCTCTTTCAGATCATCAAACACCTGCAAGCCTCCGCGGGGATTAAGTTGGAAGTGGCTCCGGGGTAAGGACGGAGGTAACTTTCCGGTTGCCTAGACCATGCTTCCTTGCCATTCGGATGACGGTCCCTTGCCGGGAAGGTTCTGTTATCCAGGAGTAATATGGAATCTCGAAGCCGGTTGTGGTTGAGAGGATAATGGCAAGCTATAGGGAATAACTACTGTTTTAAGGTTTCAAGCGTTATAAAAGAAAAAATGAATATATTTGTATGTTGCTTGACATTAATAAAAATTCTTGTATATTAAATATAGATTAGCATGTCAGACGTAATTCAGGTCGCAAGTCCTGGACAAGAATCGGAGGGGGTGCATTCTCCCGCCGATTTTTTTTGCCTGACGGCTTGGCGACCTGCTTAGTTGGTAGGATATCTATGTAGTATGTTGAGGAGGTTTCACTGTGAAAGAAACTGGTACGGTAAAATGGTTTAATGATTCTAAGGGGTTTGGGTTTATCGCCCGGGAAAGCGGCCCCGATGTCTTTGTGCATCACAGCGCCATTCAAACGGAAGGCTACCGCTCTTTGTCTGAAAACCAGGCCGTGGAATTCGAAGTAGTCCAGGGCCCCAAAGGGGCTCAGGCCCAGAATGTCACAATTCGTTAGGCTGAACTGATCGAGGATGGAACTCCGCAATCTGTGAGCTTTGGAGTTCCGATACTCCTTCCTAAAGAAATTCTACCAAGTCATCCTGGCAAGACCTACAAGGAGAAGCTATGAGCATGAAATTGTATGTGGGCAATCTGTCTTTCGAGACTACTGAAGAACAGTTGAGCACGCTTTTTTCCGAGGCAGGCTATGTCACCTCGGCCAAGATTATCACCGACCGGAACTCCGGGCAACCCCGGGGCTTCGGTTTTGTGGAAATGGAAACCAAATCGTCAGGCCAAAAGGCCATATCCATGCTCAACGGCCGGACTATCGATGGACGCCCACTGGCAGTCAACGAAGCCAAGCCCCAGCACAAAGGCGGGTCTGGCGGCGGTGGTCGGCGGGGCGGTTACCGGTAGAACCGGATTGCCGCTGGCCGCTACCTTCGCCCAGCAACTTCCAGTCCTTTGAGCTTCTGGTATTCAGATGGCGGCCTCTGGTCGCAATTCTTTTAAGCAGTCGGATTCGATGACTTATCCCCTGAATTATCCTGGACCTGAGACTGTGAAGGATCTTGCAATGAATGTTTTCTTGGTTTTTGTCCGCGACCACAATTTTTGCCAATTACTTCCGAAAAGCCTGGATAGATCAGGGACTGACAATGGCCGGACCAAAATTATGGCCTTCCCGCCTTTAGGGATCCAGACCCTTGCTCCAGTAGTGCGCCAACATGGACACCAAGTCCGGCTCTTTGACACCTGTCACCCGCAGATGCAGGCGGAACACATTGCTCAGACCACCGAGGTAGAGGGTCCTGACTTTATTGCCCTTTCCTGTCTCTCGACGACCACCTACCCGGCGTTCAAAGATCTGGCCCTGCGGCTGCGAAGGTCGGGTTGATGCGATGGCGGTTGATCAATTCCCTCTTATGAAAAAGGTCAACTGCAATTTCCGGGCCTTTGGGGTGGAAGCAGGCACACAAAAGGTCCTTGACCGGCTTCACAAAAAGCAGACTCTGCAAAGGTGAAGCATGCCGTCAGTGAAGCGAAGCGTCACGGGATCGCAAGGGTACACGGTTTTTTTGTCATCGGTTCTCCCGGTGAAACTAAAAAAGACGTTCTGGCCAGTTTCCGCTTTGCCGCCAGATTGAAGCTGGACACCTTGTGCTTCAATCGCTTATGCACCTATCGGGGCACCCCTTTATGGCAGGAAGCGTCTCATCGCTTTAATGGCGAATAAAGCTTCCCTGGTTTCGGCCTTATCTTAATTTCGTAAGTTACGGGGTAAAAATCATGACTCAACCTGATGTCAGTTCCGACCATGGAGGTAATAATCTGGATTCTCAGGAAATCATTACCATTGACCCTCTAAGTTTCTTCCAGTATGCCTCCTCGAGCAAAGATTGCTGGCGTGAACTAATAGGACTCACTATCAACCACTGTAGCTTTGGCTTGGGGACTATTAAGAAAATAGATGGGGAATATATCTACGTAGACCTGCCTGATCGCCAAGAGAAAAAACATCTCACTGAATTTGGGCTGGATTCTTTCCAGAGAGGTTATTTCACTAATCTGCAGATAAATAATGCCCTACAGCAGAGAATCATGGTGGCTGCTGCCGCCAGCCAGGAAATGCCACCCCAATCAGAAACTCTAGAAGCAGAAGCTCCTCAAGGACTTGCGAAAAAGAAGAGAAAATCAACTAAAGCAACTAAAAAAGAAGCATAGCCAACGGCCAGGCACAGCGCCCAGAACGTTACCTGCCGAGGGGCCGGGGTTTTCACCCCCTGCCATAAAGGCTTGGTATATTTATTATCCAGGAAATCCGGTAGTCAATGGCCGCAGAGGAGAACTCCGATGAAGCAGAGAGATTTTAGATTGATATTTTCGGAATGGGACGGGTATTGCGAGGCCTTGGATAGAACCGGTTGTATCAGCTATCCGGTCACAATCACCCGGAGCTTGATGGATCATGCTAACGGCCGGCCTTTGGTAATAATTCTTGGGGAAGCCTGCAAGCCCAATGACATGACCCCGGGAGAATTACAAGTCCCATTCGAGATTTTGCACGAGATCAGGCAAGCTGGCTACGGCACCCAGCCCCTCAGCTTCGAAGAAATCAAGGATTATTGGCGAGAAGCCGGGCGGTTGGTCGTTAAAAATCATTGGCATCCAAAGGCCCGTCTGGTACAATATTAAAATAATTTTCTCCTAATTCCCTTTTCTCAGCGGCAATCCTTTTCAGAAATTTCCCCTCGGTTCTGTCAGGATAACAGCATATTTTTAACCATATGACTATATGGGCATATTTGCCCGAACAATTAAAAAAGGAGTTTCTTTGAAATTTAAAATAGTTGCGTTTCACCCTCAGGTCGCGGATGGCGTTAGAGCTGCCCGATACTTAACCCCAACCCCGATACAGGCAAAAGCCATCCCCCTAATTATGCAAGGGCACGACGTCGTGGGTCTGGCCCACACCGGCACCGGCAAGACCGCAGCATTTGTGTTACCTATTCTGCAGCGCTTGCTGGCAGGTAGACGCCGGCAGGTAAGGGCTCTGGTGATTGCCCCCACTCGGGAACTGGCCGAGCAGATCCACGAGGCCTTCGGAACCCTCGGCTGCCGGACGGGACTCAGGAGCATTACTGTTTATGGCGGGGTTGGTTTCAGTCCTCAGGTAGATAAGCTCAAACACGGCGCCGAGATTGTCGTTGCCTGTCCGGGCCGCCTGCTTGACCACCTCAATCAGGGCACCATCGACTTGTCAAATGTGGAAGTACTCGTTCTGGATGAGTCAGACCGCATGTTCGACATGGGATTTCTGCCCGATATCCGAAAGGTCATCAAGCACGTGCCGGCAAAACGTCAGACGCTGTTGTTCTCGGCCACCATGCCTGCTGAAATTCTGCATCTGGCCCATGAAGTGCTGCAAGCACCGGTGACGGTGCAGGTGAATACTACCGGTCCGGCAAGCAATGTCTCTCACCGGCTCTATCCGGTGGAGCAGCACCTCAAAACCCCACTCCTCCTGGAGCTTTTGCGTCATACCGATACCGAGTCGGTACTGATCTTTACCCGCACCAAACACCGGGCCAAACGCTTAGGGGAACAATTGGAGAGGGCAGGCTATCGGGCCACCTCCCTCCAGGGAAATCTCTCCCAGGCGCGGCGACAGGCCGTGATGAACGGTTTCCGCAACGGCACCTTCCAGATACTGGTGGCGACTGACATTGCTGCCCGGGGGATCGACGTGACTCAGATTTCCCATGTTATCAATTATGACATGCCGGATACCATCGATGCCTATACGCACAGAATCGGACGTACTGGCCGCAATACTAAAAGAGGTGATGCCTTCACTTTTTTCACTTCTGAAGATGAGGATATGGTTCGCCGCATCGAGGGTGTCCTCCGTACCAAGGTAAAGCGGTGCCTGCTCAGCAGTTTTGATTATCAGAAAGCTGCCGTGTCCCGCCATATCGAGTTCGCCCGACCGGTGTGCCAACCGCAGCGACGCCGGGAAAAGAAAATAACCGAATCGTCCCGAGAGCATTTTAAAGAGTCACAATTTTTCAGGCACAGATAAAGAGTAAATCAGGCAGCCAAGGCCCAAAAAGCAGGGCCAGGGGATGGGCGGCTATTTTTCCCGCCGCCGCCTTCCCTGGCCCTGCATCCCGTTAAAGAATCGTTTCCCGGTACACCACGCCGCCGTCGTCTATGGCCTCAAACCGCAATACCCCCTCCGGGTCATTCGGCCCCCGGCGGATGGTCTGGCCGCTGCTGATAAGCTTGTCGTCCAGGTACCAGCGCCAGGCCACCACCCGCCCGTCCGGGTCGGTGCAGGCCGCCGTGTACCAGGTGTAATCGCCGCTCACCCGGCTTGTCACCGTGCACTCCGGCGGCTGGTTAGCGGCCACCGTCACCGCATAATCGGTCCGCACCGCCTTGCCCAGCTTCGAGGTGGCGTCCAGTCGGATGGTGCGGTTCCCCGCGGTCAGCCCCTTGATGGAGCCGGAGGTGAGATTGGGAACCACCGCGGCCTGGGGATCGTCCACACTGTAGACATACTCCGTCAGCCGGTCGTCGGGATGGCCGCCCGTCACCCGGGGACGCATCACCACGTCCAGGGGCTCCCGCTTCCGGGTATTGGAGAACAGCGGCTCGAAGGACACCACAAAGGGCGTAGCCGGTTCCAGGGACACCGTGGCCGCGGC
>VGSX01000257.1 GCA_016874895.1 Deltaproteobacteria bacterium | reverse complement strand
GGGGAGCTGATATCCCGTTTGCAGGCACTCAATAACCGCCGGACCGAACCCGTCGTCGCCCATCAGGGTGTTGCCGCAGCCGAAAATCAGGACCGGGGCCTCATACCGGCTCAGGGGAGCCGCTAAGGAATACGCTTGGCCATCGTTCATGTGCAATTTGTGCATGATATATTTTATGGTCAATTTGTGCTTATTGTGCAATATAATCCCTTCACAGAATTCTGTCAAGAAAAAAATAGGGGATGATTATCGGGGAGGAAAAGTCAACTGAACCCATGACAGAATTATTTACTTTTTTGTTCATATAAAATATATTTATTTAGTATGATATATAAATAGGAGTAAAATTAATGCAGAAAATTACTATATCTGAAAAAGGACAGATATGTTTGCCTGCTTCCTTACGCCGACGCTATGGTTTACAAAAGGGTGACCGGCTGCTGGTGGAAGAGGTTGACGGAGCTATTGTGCTGCATCCCTTGCCGCGGCACCCTTTGTTGGCCCTCAGGGGAAAGCTGAAAAGTTCCGGGGCAGAAAAGCTGACTGATCTGCTGCTCCGGGAGCGGACTGCCGATCGGGAGCACGAAGAGCGTTGAATCCCAAAAAGTTTGTGCTCGACAGCTATGCCATACTTGCCCTGGTGGAAGACGAACCCGGGGCGCAGGTGGTGGCTGAGATTATCTTTGAGGAAACAGCGGAACCCTACGTGAGCCTGGTGAGCCTGGGTGAAGTTTACTACATCGTCATGCGGAGGGAGGGTGAGGGCGCGGCAGAAGCAATAGTCCGCGGCGTCAGGCAGGAGGAAGGGCTCGTCATTGCCGAAGCCAGTTGGCCTCGGGTGAAAGACGCCGCCCGCCTCAAGGCAGGCGGCGGTCTGGCTTATGCCGATGCCTTTGTTCTGGGACTGGCGCAGGAATTAAGTGCTCTCCTGGTCACCGGCGACCCGGAACTCCGGCTGGCGGCTGCCAGACTCGGGGTGGAACTTGTCTGGATCGGCAGATAGGCAGGCCGACGGGCCATACCATAAAGATACTGATGCGAGCCCTGGAGTTATCTTTGGGGCGGCGAGATGGAATCCCCCCGCAGAGCAACCGGCCCAATCCTAAAAATACGCCAGCCTTGGAAAGGCCTTTTTCAGGCAGTCGGGCAGTTCCGGCCGTGCGGCCGTCAGCCGGGCCAGCATTTCCAGGGCGTTGGCCACCCCCTGGCCCCGGGGGTGGTTGTTAAAGATCAGGTAGGTCTCGGGGGCCTGGGCCGTGAGTTTTTGGGCCCGGTCGGCCAGCTCATCCATTTCCTGGCCTGAATAGAGATAATCGTAACGGGCGCCGACGTCGTCCATTTTGGCGAACCAGTTCTGCCGGTTGCGGCCGTGCAGGCGCAGGTAGGCCAGGGGTCCGCTGACCCAGTCAGTTTCGCCCAAACCGTAGGATATCTGGGGTTGGTCAATGTTGCAGAAGGCCAGGTGGTGGTCTGCCAGAAACTGCCGGACGGCCGCCTGCTGCCAGGAGCGGTGCCGCACCTCCACCGCCAGGGGAAATTCCTGGAAACGCTCCCGCACGGTAAGCAGATAAGCCCGATTTTCCGCGGTGTTATGGAAAGAATAGGGAAACTGGGCCAACAGGGCCCCCAGGCGCCCGGCCTCCAGCAGGGCTGCCAGCCCCGCCTTCACGGCGGCTTCCTCCTGCCAGGGGGCCGTCGTCCGCTCGTGGGTGAAGCCCCGGAAGAGTTTGGCCGTAAAGCGAAAATCCGGCTGCGGGTCCACCGCCTCCACCCAGCGCCGGGCCAGGGTGGCGGAAATGGGCCGATAAAAAGTGACGTTGATCTCGATGGCGGGAAAGAATCGGATTAAGAAGGTGAGCCGGTCCGTGCCCTTTATTCCGGGCGGGTACACCACCCCCTGCCAGTCCTGGTAATCCCAGCCCGCCGGCCCGATGCGGATCATGGCTATTCCTGTGGGTGCGAATTTTGTAGTCAGCGTTCCGTCGTCAGCTCAAGTATAAAAACCAAAACAAAGGTCATTATACCATACAGAATAGCTTCTCTGGCCCATTTCCTCCCGGGCTTTCGCCGGAACCATGACCAATACGGGAACCAGGTGGCACATCGCTGCCTCGAGGGCACAATTACCTTAAAAATTGCTGGCAAGGATCACCTTATGCACCCTCCACCGGGATCATCTCAAACCGACCCTTTTGAGCGCCACCGCACTTTTCCGCCCTCGGTCGGGGCAGAGTACCTGGACTAGAAGGGCGCAGGGGGCATAATGACAACCCTATTTTAGCCCACAGTTTAGTATTGAAACGATCACGGCCGATTGGGACCACCCGAAAATGAACATATTTTCTCCGGATGGGCCCGGCGGCCCGCCCATAACGTATGAACAGGTTGTCAGAAATTATGGTGGGCAATGCCCACCCTACATTTTGGCTGCATATTTGAGCTTTGAACTTTGAACCTTGAACTTTGCAGGACAGTTCCTCATGGGCCGATGGCCCACCCGTAAAGCATGAAAAGGTTGTTCGAAGGCGGGATGCGCTTCGCTTTCCCGCCCTACATGGTGAACTTTTCATAACAGTTCCTCATGGGCCGGGGGGCCCACCCGTAAGGCATGAAAAGGTTGTTAGAAGGCGGGATGCGCTTCGCTTTCCCGCCCTACATGGTAAATTTTTCAGGACAGGACGGGGAGTTAAGATTTGCGCAAGCTTTTTGGCCAGTTTAGGAAGGATTTTTTACGGCACCACAACCGGCGGGAGGCTCTTTGCTAAACCACCCTAAGACCTTTGAACATTGAACTTTTCGGATGGGCTCTTGCCTGTCGCTTCTGAACTCGGCCGGCTCCGAACATCCAGAGGCCCCACCGAAGCCGTTATCTTCTGGGTCATCTGCCGAATTGCCGTCATTTTATCGATGATTAACTGCAACTGGTTGCTGATCTGCCTGATATCATCGAACTGCTGGGAATGGGGATCAGTTTCAAACATAAGAAGATCTACAGCCCCGGCCATCACCGATAAAGGCTGGGCCAGGTCGTGCAGAGCAGATCGCATATGTCTGACATAGTCCAAAAAATCGCCGTTCACATGGCACCCAAAATTATCCGTTCGGTAAGCTGATAGCATCAAAATGGTATTTACCTGTACTTATCGGCGCTCGATGGAAAAAGATTATTTTTTTGATCCCGGAATAATACTTCTGCTTATCCCCTCACTGGGGCTGGAAACGGAAATTAAGGTATCGTTGTTCATTGCTTCTGCAATATCGGTGCCAGAAAAGTATCCTAACAGCAGGATCACGGGAATAGCGCAGACTGCCTCAGAATATTCCAGTCCGGCTATGGGCTTGGGCTACACCCGGTCCAGCTCGCCAGAGGCGTAGTGAGGAAAAGACTATACTTTTCTGTTTGAATAAAGATACTCACCCTCCTGGCGCCCAGGGTGCACCATCTTCCTGCCCGTGTCCAGCCAGGGAGCAGACGGACCCACCAGGAAAGCACCGTGTGATCTTGATGGGAAAGATTCTCTCTATCCGAGGTTGCTTAATTAAGGGAAAGAGGTATATGACCATGGACGAAACTCGGGAAATTCTGGAAGTGTTTGACAGCCGCAACCGCCTCATCGGCCGGGCCACCCGGGGGTCTATCCACCGCTGGGGGCTGCGGCATCGGGCGGTGCACGTCTTTGTTCTAGATCTTGCGGGTAGCCTTTACCTGCAACTGCGGCAGGCCCATAAGGACAGGTTCCCGAGACACTGGGACTCTTCTGCCGCGGGACATGTCTCTCCGGGGGAGAGTTATAGTGCCGCAGCCAGGCGGGAATTAGAGGAGGAATTGGGAATTCGGGAAGAGGTTTACCGTCTGGCCGAGGTCGCGGCCTCCTCCCAGACCGGGTGGGAACACGTGGTCCTGTTCCACTGCCGGACGCAAGCCGCGCTCCGTCCTAATCCGGAGGAAATCGAGGCGGGGGCTTTTTTTACCTTAGGGGAGATCGACAGGATGTTGGCGGACCCCCAATGGCCTTTCACCCCGGCCTTTCGCGGTCTCTACCACCTCTGGCGGACTCGGGAACATCCATTTCTGTAGGGGCGGGCCCCCGTGCCCGCCCTGTATAAGATTATCATTTTCACTGTGCCCAAACATACTCGGCTGGCTAATCCCGGGGCACGGCCAGCATGCGGTTCACTGCCTGCAAGGCCCGGACGCGGATGTCTTCGGGCACCGTCACCACCGGGGCCATATCCCGGAGCGCCGTGAGCACGTCTGCCAGAGAGATCTTTTTCATATCCGGGCAGAGCATGCGGTCCGAAGGGGAATAAAACCGTTTGTCCGGGTTTTCCTGGGCCAGGGTGTAGATAATGCCTTTTTCAGTGCCAATAATAAATTCAGACTGGGGGGCCTGTTTGACATATGACAGCATCCCCGAGGTGCTGCGGATGACCTCGGCCAGGTCCAAAACCTCGGGCCGGCACTCGGGATGGGCGATGAAGGGGGCCCCGGGGTGGACCGCCTTGCAGGCCAGGACCTCTTCCCGGCTCAGGGCGTCATGAATGTTGCAGCACCCTTCCCAATAGAAAACCTTCTTACTGGTGTAACGCTGGGTATACAGGGCCAGATTCCGGTCCGGGGCCATGAGGACCTGGTCCTGGGAGAGGGAGTTGACCACCCGCACGGCGTTGGCGGAGGTGCAGCAGATATCGCTTTCCGCCTTCACCGCGGCACTGGAGTTGACGTACATGACCACCGGGGTTTCAGGCAACTCCGCCTTTCTGGCCCGGAGGGCCGGGGCCGTGATGGTGTCCGCCATATAACAACCGGCGTCGATCCGGGGCAGCAGGACCGTCTTGTCCGGGCAGAGAATGGCCGCGGTCTCGGCCATGAAGTGCACCCCGCAGAAAACGATGACCCGGGCCTCGGTTCGGGCCGCAGCCTGGGATAGACCCAGGGAGTCCCCGGTGAGGTCGGCTACGTCCTGGATCTCCCCGGGTTGATAATTATGCGCCAAAAGAATAGCCTGCCGCTCGGCCAGCCATTCCCGGACTTCACGCTGCCGGGCTGATAGCACCATACTTATTTCCCGCCTGTTTTTCTGTCTACCGAAAGCAAGGACGCAGACCTGGAGGTCTGCGCTGCCGGTGCAGCAGAACACCCCTTAGGTGGTGCGGTTTGATTTATAAAAAACACTAACCCCTGACCACTG
>VGSX01000256.1 GCA_016874895.1 Deltaproteobacteria bacterium | reverse complement strand
GTATCCCAGTTCAATGCCGCTATTACCACCAGGGGCTGGTTTCTGCTCTATCAGGACCGTCTGCGGGAAGGACAGGATTATTTCAAGGAGCACCTGAGACAGGCAGGACTGAACCCTTCCTTAAGGACCGGCCTGGCCCACGCCTACCTGTGGGATTATAAACCCCGGCTGGCCCGGGAGCAGTTCCAGATCGTCACCAATACCCATCCCGAAGAAAAGAGCGCGAAGATCGGTCTGGCCTGGACCCTCAATGAGCTCAATTACCGACGGGAAGCCAGGGCCCTGGCCCAGCAGCTCTACTGGCAGGCGCCGGATAACCGGCATGTGCAAAACCTCTATGAAACCCTGCAGGTGGAAGACCGGCCCGACTTTTCCAGCGACATGAATTTCATTAAGGAATTTCAAGGCGCCACCGAATATTTCATTGTTTCCACCCTGACCGTCCCCTATAATCCACTTTTCAAGGTTTACGGCCAGATCATCCGGCAGGCCACCCGCTACCAGCCGCCGGGTGATCCGGTGCTCGATTATTCCTGGGACCGGGCGGCCCTTGGTTTTGAATGGGTGGTAGTGCCCCAGCTCACCTGGCGGCAGGCCGTCAGTCTGGACTATCTCAATGGTAAGGACGTGGCCTCCTACACCCGGCTGCAATGGCGGCCCAACGACCCGCTGCGGATCACCGGCGAGTTTAATTCCTTCGGACTCAACGTTCCCATCCGGGCCCGGGCCCGGGGAGTGACCGCTAAAAATGCCGTCCTGGATTTCACCTATTTAGAGAGCCATAGCCGGGAATATGCCATGGCCGTCGGTCTGAATATGTTTTCCGACAGCAACTACAACCCCTTTGTGATCGCCCGGGCGGATCAACTGGTCCTTAATTATCCGGATTTCAAGGTCAGACTGGGCCTGACCTTTGACTATTTCCGCTACACCAAGCAGGATGTGGATTATTTCAGTCCGCTGCATGACTATACCATAATGTTTACTCCCACCATTCACTGGACCCATTATGCCCGCTATGACCGCAGATGGCGGTCTTCTTTCTATCCCCGGGCCGGCGTCAACAAGCAGGTCAGTTACGATTTCCTGCCGGTGGCCGGGATTACTTATGAACAAGCCATCAATTTGTCCAAGACCTTTTCCCTGGTTTGGAATATTTCCTATGATTTACGGGTCTACGACGGAGATTATACCCATGTTCTCGGCAACTTCCTCACCTTCCGGAAATATTTTTAAGATTTTCCTCAGCCTTGGTTTTTTGTTGTGGTTCAGCATCTGCCCGGCCCGGGCGGGTGAGGAATTTATTTCCCTGGCTTATCACGATATTCCGCCTGTGGAAGTAGCCGGCGACGACGTCTCGGAAGCCAACTTTATCAAACAGTTGGAGTTTTTCCAAACCCACGGCTATACCTTCATCAGCCCTCAGGATATTCTTAACGCGGCTCAGGGCAAAGCCCCCCTGCCGCACAAGGCGATATTATTGACTTTTGACGACGCCTATCTGAGTTTCTATAAATTCGTCTTCCCGACTCTCAAATTATTGAATATCCCCGCCGTGCTCTCCGTGGTAATCTCGTGGATCGATAACCCTGAAGCCGCCATCTACCCGGACAAAGCCTTGATGAACTGGGATCAGCTGCGTGAAGTAGCCCGTTCCCCCCTGGTGACCATTGCCTCCCACACCCACGATCTGCACAAATTTGTCCGCTGCAACCCCGACGGCAACAAAGAGGCAGCCACTGAGACCTTTATCTATTTCCCCGATGAAAAAAGATACGAATCCGAGGCCCAGTTCCGGACCCGCCTCCGGGAAGACCTGCGCCTGAGTCGGGATATGTTGCACGACCGCCTGGGTGTCCAGCCCCTGGTCCTGACCTGGCCCTATGGGGCCTTCAATAAAATCGGGGTGGAAGAAGGCCGCAAACTGGGTTTTGAAATATTTCTGACTGTAGACCGCGGCATGGCCAGTGCCAAAAACCTGGACCGGGTATATCGCTACTACGTCCAGCCCGAACTTTACTGGGTGCAGCTTTTCCAGGAGGAAGTCCAGCGGCGCTTTAAAGAAGCCAGGTTGATCCGGGCGGCCCAGGTCGATCTGGACACCATCGTCGTGGCGGATTCCTACGCGCAGAGTGACCATAACTTAGGTGTGCTCATTGAAAGACTGGTGGCCCTGGGCGTCAATACGGTTTTTCTCCAGGGATTTTGCGACCGGGAGGGCTCAGGCAATATCAGGTCAGTGTATTTTCATAACGACGTCCTGCCGGTGGAAATGGACTTCTTGAGCCATGCCGTTAACCGTATCAGGATCCGGGGTATCCGGGTTTATGTCTGGATGCCGGCCCTGAGCTTTGTCCTCCCCCACCGCAATTTAACCGAACGCCTCCTGGTGCAGGAATGGACGGCGGCCGGTCCGGCCCCCACGAGTTCCTGGTATAAACGGCTTACCCCCTTTGATCCCAAGAGCCTGGAGATTTCCCGGTCGATTTTCGCCAGCCTGGCCCGCCAGGTCAATCTCGACGGCATATTATTCCAAGATGACGCTTACCTGACGGATAAGGAGGATTTTCATCCCGCGGCCCGGCAGAAATTCCGGGAGGTCAGCGGAGTTGAGCTGTATTCCCCCGACTCTCTCGATGCTGATCTCACATCCCGCTGGACGGCCCTCAAAACCCAGACCCTGGACACCTATCTAAAAGAACTCGGCAACACAGTCAGGGTCTATCGCCCCCGGGCCGAGTTGGCCCGCAATATCTACAGCATTGTGGTCACCAACCCGGAGGCCGAAAACTGGTTTGCCCAGAACCTGCAGAACTTTCTGTCACAATACAACTACACGGTCATCATGGCCTACAGCCGCATGGAAGGCATTAAAAACCGGAAGGCCTGGTACGATAAGCTCATCAGCATCATCAGGAATCATGACGCCCTGGAAAAAACGGTCTTTAAGGTCCAAACCTTTGACTGGCGCACGAAACGCTGGCTTGACGACGTCGATGTCAAAAACGACCTGAGTCATCTCCTTTCCCAGGGGGCCAGGCACATTGCCTATTATCCCGATGATGCCCTGGCTGACAGGCCCCAACAAGAGGTTCTTTCTATTATTATATCCGGCAGATACGAATTGAATCCCAATTAAACACCCTGCCGCAGGGGTAATACCATTTATTCCCCCATTCACCCGGGCTGCTTTTCGAATAAAGGCATGCCTGCGGCCATTAGCCTGCAACCGTCGGTTTAAGAATTAAATAGTCTTAGTAAGTTATAATAGTTAGTTGGAAAATCTCCTGGCTGTATGGGTGGGGTTACCCCCCTTCCACAGCCAGGGGATTTTTTAATTTCGAGGGTGGCCGCTTGCGGCCGTGATCGTCTCTATTAGCTCGCTTACAATCTCTTGGCTGAGCTGACCACCTCCAATTAAAGATAGTTCGTAACTAATCCGATTATAAAATTATGCTCCCCTAAGAAATTCATAATCAATAACTTATCCTGGGGGTATGGGTCAAGCAGGCAGGGCATTGTTACAGGCACCCTGCAATAATCTTTGGACCATGTGGATATCGAAGAAAGCGCACCAAAATCTCCTTGAGAGTGGTCTCGGAAAGGTGACAAGAACTTTCCTCGATTTTCAAGGCTGAAGTCAGGTTAACTAATGATATTCATTGAAATAATAAGCTATTTCGTCTTGATGTATCCCCTGTCGATGAGTATTGCCTGGATTATCGGGGGCCTGGTTTTCAGCCTGCGGTGGGAGCGGAAGAAAGAAAAAGCCTTGCCTTTTTATCCTTTTTTCTCCATCATCGTTCCGGCCCGAAACGAGGAGACGATCATTGCCGATACTATCCTGAAACTCAAGACCCTCGATTATCCCAAGTATGAAGTAATAGCCGTCAATGACGGCAGCACGGACAGAACCGGGGAGATCATCGACCGGCTGGCGGAGGAACATTATCCCTGGCTCCGGGCGGTGCACGTGGAACCCAACAGCGGTAAATCCCAGGCCCTGAATGCCGGTATTTTGCTGAGCCAGGGAGAGTTCATTTTAACCATCGATGCCGATTGCCTGGTGCACGAAGACACTTTGAAGCTGATGGCCTGGCATCTGGTCTCCTTTCCCCGGGTAGGGGCGGTGACCGGCAATCCCCGGGTCTGGAACCGGACTACCCTGTTGGGGAAAATTCAGATAGGGGAATATTCTAATATTATCGGCTTGATAAAACGGACTCAAAGGATTCTGGGCAAAGTTCTAACCGTCTCCGGGGTCATTGCCGCCTACCGTAAAAGCGCACTGTTGGAATGTGGTCTCTTCGATTCCAATACAGTCACCGAGGACATCGATATCACCTGGAAATTACAGAAGAAATTTTGGGATATCCGCTATGAACCGCAGGCGTTGTGCTGGGTGCTGGTTCCGGAAACTCTCAAGGGCCTGTGGCGCCAGAGGATCCGGTGGGCCCAGGGAGGCGTGGAAGTAATAAAGAAACATGTCAATATCTGGCGGCATTGGCACTATCGGCGTCTCTGGCCGGTGTATGTTGATTACTGCACGGGCATTCTCTGGGCCTACTCTTTTTTCTTTCTCGTCTGTTTCTGGCTGGTTTTCCTCGTCTGGGACAGTCTGTGCTCCCTTTATGTGGTCCAGACTTATTGCCCGGTGGTGGTGGATATCTACTCGAGGTTGGCCGCGCCCAACAACCCCATCTATCCCCGCTGGGCCGGGGCTATCTTATGTCTGGCCTGTTTAATGGAATTTTTTGTCAGTTTTATGATCGATTATCGTTATGAGCGGAAAGGTTTCTTCCGCTATTATTTCTGGGTGATCTGGTATCCCTTCGTCTATTGGATAATCAGCGCCTTAACTGCCATTAAAGGATCTTACAACGTCTTTTTCAGTCGCAAAGGAGTGACGGTTAGATGGACCAGTCCGGATCGAGGTATTCATACCCTGAAGTCATAGACCTGGGTAAATTAAAATCCAAGTATCGGATTTTTTTAGAAAGTGTTATTACGATAACTTTTTGGTGGGTTTTCTTTTATCTGCTCTTTCCCCTGATAACGCTGGTTTTTTGGTTACTGGGCGTTCACTTATTATTTGTGGAACTTATCGGCAATGAAGGATACATGGCGCTGATCCGACTTTTAAAAAACAGCGGCCTGCTGACCTTCTTTATTATGTTTATTATTTTGGGATGG
>VGSX01000255.1 GCA_016874895.1 Deltaproteobacteria bacterium | reverse complement strand
GCCAATGACCCCCGTCCCCTGACCCCTGAACCCTGACCCCTGACCCCTGACCCCTGACCCCTGACCCCTGACCCCTGACCACTGACCCCTGACCACTGACCCCTGACCCCTGACCCCTGACCACTATTATTAATAGTTATTTCTCTCTTTCACCCAGAAGGTTGTCCCCGAGCGGATGGGAGCCCCAGCGGTCCTTGTCCACCGGGCATACCATTTCCGCGGTTTTTTCCGCCATGAAGGCCACCGTTCCCAGACAGGTTTTGAGCCGGTCCTTGGTAAACCACTCTCCGTGCCAGGGTTTGGTGATCTCCCGGCACAGGGTGGTGCCATACTGCTCCTGAAAGGCGTTGGAAATGCGGTTATAGATGCGGTAGAGCCCGGGCCGGCCGTATAACTGGGCCTTTTTCTCGGCGTGAGTGCCACTGGGGGGCTGACGCCGGCCATAGACCAGGCCCAAGGCGGCGATGGCCCCGTTCAGGGAGCCGCAGGTCCCGCCGAACAGCCCTCCCCCGGAGCCGAAGCCGGTGACCAGACACATAATCTCCGGGGGCAGGTCGGTGTCCAGTTCGGTGTGAACCGCCAGAAAGACGCTTTCGGCGCAGTTCAGGCCGCTTTTAAAATTATCGATGGCCCGCTGTTTTACCCGGGCGATGGCTTCTTGGGGATCCGTATTATGCTCCAGCATTATGATACCTCGATTTCGGGTTTGAGGAAACCTAAGGCTTCAGTTAAAACCTCCTCCGGAGGGCGGTTCGTGTCCAGAATCAGTACCGGCGTTTCCGCCAGGTCGGTTATCGGTTCGAATATCTGTCGTTGGGCCGCCAGAATCTCCTGTCGGCCGTCGGATATGGCCTGGCTGTTCACGGTCCGCCGGGCCAGGCGGCGCAGGGTTTCCTCCGGGTCGCAGGCGCACAGGATGAAAAAGACCTGGGCCTGACCGGCGGCGGCCAATTCCCTGGCCTGGAAGCGGTCGGCGGCCCGCATAAAGGATCCCTCCAGGATGACGCTCTGACCCGACTGCAAGTAATCTTTGGCCTGCCGGAACATCTTCTCATAGGTGCGGGCGGAGAATTCCACGGCATAAATCCCCTGGCCATAGGGGACCTCCACCCGCTGGGTGAGAGGAACCCCCACCAGGGTTTTGCGCACCACGTCGCTGTGCACCACGGGCCAACCCTGGCTCTGGCCCAGGGCCTGGGCCAGAGTGGTTTTGCCGGAGGCAATGAGGCCGAAGATGATAACCAGGCGCGGCCGTTTCATGCCCGGTCCTCCTGAGTATAGCGCCAGGCCAGAGCAAAATAGGCCCGGGCCGATTCCAGGGCTTGCTGTTGCTCCTCTGGCGACAGTTCCGGGGCTATGGCGGCAATGGCATTTATTTTGCCCCGCACCACGGCGCGGTAACATTTATAAAAATTGACCAGACCCAGGATATCCGGGTCCTGGGATTCTGTTGCAAAGCGGTGTACGAAATAATCGCTCAAGGCGGTGTAGGCGTGAAAATCTAGATCCATGGCCAAAAAATCAATGTCCGCGGCAACGTCGCCGTAGCGGAAGCGGGGGTTGAACTCGATGCAGTCAAAAATACACACCCCGTCGGTCAAACAGATATTATTCATGTGCAGGTCGCCGTGGCAATCCCTGATTTTCCCAGCTCTGATGCGTTGGGCAAAGAGACCGGCCCGGCGCTGCATAAATCCTTGGGCATAGGTCACCATATCGTGAAATGCCTCGGCTGACAAGGCCGACCCCACAAAAGGTTTAATCTGGGAAAAATTTTCTTCGTGATTATATCGGATAACCGCCAGGTCGCCGAATTTGTTCACCCGGGCCCCGGTGGCCGCCTCCTGGTAAAAGGGGGCCAGTCGGGCTACAATGGCGTCAAGCATGGCTGTGGTCAATTCCCGCCGGGCGGCGATTTCAGCCATCATCCGTTCCTGGGGCAGGCGGAGCATCTGCAAGGCGTATTCCACGGCCTTCCCCTCCCCACCCACCCGGAGTTCACCCTGATGGACCACCAGGGGCAGAACCGCCAGATAGACCTCCGGGGCCAGACGCCGGTTAAGCACTAATTCCTGCTCCAGGAAATAGTGCCTTTTTCTTAAAGAGGAAAAATCCAGAAAACCCAGGTTAACCGGTTTTTTTATCTTATAGGCATGGCTTTCGGTGAGAAAAACATAGGAAATATGGGTCTGGATAAGTTCCACCTGCCTGGCGGCATCCGGATAGACCCGGGGATTCAGCAGGGCCGCGATTAAATCCATAACGATAGGGAATATAGCAGGAATCTCTCGATTTTCAAAGTTTTTTCCTGCCTTGGGCCTGTCATCGTGGTTGCGTGTACCGGAAATTACGATTATATTAATCACTAATGGCCGTCTTAAAAACCTCGGGATGGAAGTTTAGCCTTTGCAGGCGAAGGAGAGCATTTGTTTTACCCCTGCTCGGACATTTCCCGGCTTTCAAGTCCGTTAGCTATAACAGGTTTTTGGCCGGCCCGTAAGGATGATACGCACCAGTCCGGCTTGGCTTAGAGGACAAACAGCCGCCGGCGCGTACCCTATGAGGAGCAAAAATGCCCGAAAACGTTAAGCGGAATGTTTTAGATGCCGGAGATGACGAATCCCCGGAAATAAATATTCCTGAGGAACTGCCACTTCTCGCGGTCCGCGATCTCGTGGTCTTCCCCAACATGATCCTGCCTCTCTTTGTGGGACGGGAATCGTCTATTTTAGCCATTGAAGCGGCTCTGGTCCAGGATAGATTGATTTTTCTGGTAACCCAGCGGGATTCCGACATCGATGACCCCCAACCGGGGGATATCTATACCATAGGCACCGTCAGCCTCATCATGCGGATGCTCAAACTCCCGGACGGCCGATTGAAAATCCTGGTTCAGGGACTGTCCAAGGCGAAAATCCTTTCCTTTGAACAGGAGAGGCCTTTCCTCAAGATCAGGCACGAAATTATCGTTGAACCGAGCCTGGAGGAATTATCCATCGAGGCCGAGGCGCTGATGCGCAACGCCCGGGAAATGACCGAAAAGATCCTTTCCTTGAAGGGCATCCTGTCCCCGGAAATGAGTTCCATTCTGGAGTCCATTGATGAACCCGGACGGTTGGCCAATCTCATTGCCTCCAATCTCCACCTGAAATTGGACGAGGCCCAGGAGATTCTGGAGCAGCAGGAACCCATCCACCGCCTCATCCGGATTAATGACTATCTGCGCCGGGAATTGGAAGTCTCCACCATGCAGGCCAAGATTCAGTCCGAGGCCAAGGAGGAGATCGACCGCAGCCAGAGGGAGTATTTCCTCAGGGAGCAGCTCAGGGCTATAAAAAAGGAATTGGGCGATTTCGACGAGCGTCCCGATGAAATCGAAGAGTACCAGCAGAAAATCACCAAAGCCCGTATGCCCAAAGCAGTAGAGGAAGAGGCTGTCATTCAGCTCACCCGCCTGGAACAGATGCACCCCGACGCGGCCGAGGCCACCATGGTGCGGACTTATCTGGACTGGCTGGTGGAGGTGCCCTGGAGCAAAAGCACCCGGGACAAGCTGGAACTGAAAGAGGCTAAGGCTGTCTTGGACGCGGACCACTATGACCTGGAAAAAGTCAAAGACCGCATCCTGGAGTATTTAAGCGTTCGCAAACTCAATAAAAAGATGAAAGGCCCCATCCTGTGTTTCGTAGGACCGCCGGGCGTGGGCAAGACTTCCCTGGGCAAATCCATCGCTCGGGCCATGGGCCGCAAATTCACCCGTATTTCCCTGGGCGGCATCCGGGATGAGGCCGAAATCCGGGGCCACCGGCGCACCTATATCGGCGCCTTGCCCGGACGCATTATCCAGGGACTGAAAACCGCCGGGGTGAATAACCCGGTGTTCGTCATGGATGAAATCGACAAGATCGGCCAGGACTTCCGGGGAGACCCGTCGGCGGCCCTCCTGGAGGTGCTGGACCCGGAGCAGAATTCGGCCTTCAGCGATCATTACCTCAACGTTCCCTTTGATCTGTCTAAGGTGATGTTCATCCTCACCGCCAACCTGGTGGACCCCATCCCTTCGGCCCTGCTGGACCGCATGGAGATCATCCGGCTGGCCGGCTACACCGAAGAAGAGAAGCTGGAAATCGCCCAGAAATACCTCATCCCCCGGCAGTTGCAGGAAAACGGCCTCAAGCCGGGCCATCTGACCATCGCCCCCAACTCCTTGCGGCAGCTCATCAGCCATTATACCCAGGAGGCGGGGTTGCGGAACCTGGAACGGGAGATCGGCAGCCTCTGCCGCAAGGTCGCCCGGCGCATCGCCGAAGGGGAAAAAGGCCCGTTTGTTATTAACCGGGGCAACCTGCACCGCTACCTGGGACCGCCCCGCTATCTGCCCGAGGGGGAGCAGGAAAAAGACGAAACCGGGGTGGCCACCGGCCTGGCCTGGACGGAATTCGGCGGCGAACTTTTATACGTGGAGGCCAGCCTCATGAAGGGCAAAGGCCAGCTCACCCTCACCGGCCACCTGGGGGAAGTCATGAAAGAGTCGGCCCAGGCCGCCTTGAGCTACAGCCGGGCCCGGTCTCATATTTTCAATTTGTCCGAGGATTTCTACGAGAAGCTGGATATTCACCTGCATGTCCCGGCCGGGGCCATTCCCAAGGACGGCCCCTCTGCCGGCGTCACCATGGCCACCGCCCTCATCTCAGCCCTGACCCAGATTCCGGTGCGCAAGGACGTGGCCATGACCGGGGAGATCACCCTGCGGGGCAAGGTCCTGCCCATCGGCGGGCTCAAGGAAAAGGCCCTGGCGGCCCTGCGGGCTCGGATGAAGAAGGTCATCATCCCCGAGGCCAACAAGAAGGATCTGACCGAAATCCCGAAACATATCAAGCGCCGCCTCAAGTTCATCCCGGTGCAGAACATGGACGAGGTGCTGCAGGTGGCCCTAACCCGGCCTCCGGGTCGGGAAGAGACCAAAAAAACCTCTTCCCGGCTGCGGGCTAAAACCAGCCGGCCCCTGGCCTCGTTGGCGTCCAAGGCAACCACTCAGTGAAAACTCTGCGTCTCTGAGGTTGTAGGCGTTCAGCTTTCAGCAAAAACAATGGATTAGGGAAACTAAGCGAAAAACCAGTGATCCGCCACCTTAGAATAACTATTTGAATTTAAAGCATTAGCTGACGGATGTAAGCTGACCGCTGAACGCTTACCTGCGGTT
>VGSX01000254.1 GCA_016874895.1 Deltaproteobacteria bacterium | reverse complement strand
GAGGTACTCCTCCCGGAAATAATTCAAAGTGGTGAGAACAGGGTTGGGAGCGGTTGCGCCTAAACCACAAAGGGAGACCTCTTTGATATACTGGGAAAGTTCTTCCAAGTCCTCCAAATCTGATAATTCACCTTGGCCTACAGATATTTTAGAGAGAATTTCATACAATCGCTGGGTCCCCTCCCGGCAGGGAGTGCACTTGCCGCAGGACTCGTCCATGGTAAAGGCAATAAAATATTTGGCCAGGTCTACCATGCAGGTGTTCTGGTCCATGACGATCATGCCGCCGGAACCCATGATGGAGCCGAGTTCGGCCAGAGAGTCATACTCTACCGGGGTATCGATGAAATCCGCCGGGATGCATCCCCCGGAAGGCCCCCCGGTCTGGACGGCCTTCAATAAGCGGTTTTCCTGGATACCGCCGCCAATTTCGTAGATCATTTCTCGCAGAGAAATTCCCAGGGGGATTTCCACCAGGCCGCTGTTATCCACCTTACCGACCAGGGAAAAAACCGTGGTGCCTCGACTCTTGTCAGTGCCAAATCCGGCATACCACCGGGCCCCCCGGGCTATTATCGGGGCAATATGGGACCAGGTTTTGACGTTGTTGATGGTGGTGGGTTTGCCCCACAAGCCTTTTTGGGCCGGGAAGGGCGGTCGGGGCCGGGGTTCCCCCACTTTCCCTTCGATGGACGCAATGAGGGCCGTCTCCTCGCCGCAGACAAAAGCGCCGGCGCCCTCCCGAATCTTAAGTTCAAAGGAAAATAAGCTGCCGAAAATTCGGCTACCCAAAAGCCCGAAGGATTTAGCCTGGGCAATGGCGTTTTGCAAGCGGCGGATGGCCAGAGGGTATTCCGCCCGGCAATAGATATAACCCTGGCTGGCTCCCATGGCATAGGCTCCGATGGCCATCCCTTCGATGACCGCATGGGGATCACCCTCCAGGATGCCCCGGTCCATAAAGGCCCCCGGATCACCCTCATCCGCGTTACAGATAACATATTTCTGGTCCCCCTCAGCCTGCCGGCAGAATTCCCACTTCAAACCGGTGGGAAAGCCCGCCCCGCCCCGGCCCCGTAGCCCCGAAGCCTTCACCGCCTCGATAACCTCTTCCGGGCTCATCTGGGTGACGGCTTGGTGGAAAGCCTGATAGCCGCCCCGGGCAATGTATTCCTCGATGTGGTCCGGGTTAATGAAGCCACAGTTCCTCAGGGAGATTTTTACCTGTTTCTGGAAAAAAGGCAGTTCCTGATAACTCGGGATCGCCAGGGGCAGTTCGGGCGGGTGAGGATTACTATATGGCCGGGTCACCCCTTCGATAAGAAAGTCTTCCGCATCGATGCGGCAGAGCAGATTTTTTTCATAAAACTGGCCGGCCTTGACTGCGGCTAACAACTCCAGGGCCAGTTCCGGGGTCATGCCGTGGTAGCTCAGCCGTACTCTTTTGGGATAGACCACATCCACCAGGGGCTCTTGCTGACAATAGCCGATACACCCGGTGGTGTCTAAGGTGATGTCATCATTCGGGTCCTTTTGGAGAGCCTCCGATAAGGCCTCGAAAACCTTGTCGGCTCCGGCGGAAATACCGCAGGTGGCCATGCCCGCCACAATTTTGATTTTGTCCGGGTAAGTCATGGCCAGACCTGCCTGCTTGACCTGCTGCAGGTCCTCCAGGGAGAGAATCTTCATGAGCCCACCGCCTTCCTGTAGTAGTCAACGATCTCCGGAACGTTATCGGCGGAGAGGCGGCCATAGGTGTCATTGCCGACGCGTATGGCCGGAGCCAGGGCGCAGCAACCGATACAGCGCACTATCTCCAGGGTGAACAGGCGATCTTCGGTCGTCTGGGCATGCTTGATCTTCAGGATTTTTTCGAGTTGCTCCAGAAGCCGGGGCGAGCCCTTGACAAAACAGCCGGTGCCCAGGCAGACATTAATAATATGCTTGCCCCGGGGAACCAGGCTGAAGGCATTGTAAAAACTGGCCACCCGGAGAATTTCCGTGAGCGGCAGGCCCAACTCGGAAGACAGGTGTTCCAGGGCCGGCCGGGGCAGCCAGTTGAAATGGCGGTTGATATTTAGGAGGATGGGCAGTAAATTGCCTCTTTCCTCCCGGTAGGCGTCGATGATGGCGGCCACGGTGGCCTCATCGGTGGCCTCGGCATAGGCCGTACGGGCCCGCTGCACCTGCTCGGGCATCTGCACCTGGTAATGGATGGGGCAGACCTCTAAACAGGTGCCACAGCCGGTGCATTTCTCGGGATTAACATAGCGTGGTTGTTGCTGTACGGTAACGGTAAGATTGCCGGGGGCGCCGCTGACTGAAGTTACTTCGCTCAGGGTGTGGAGGCGGATGTTCACATGCCGGCCGACCTCGACCAGCTTCGGAGAGATAATTCACATGGCGCAGTCATTGGTAGGAAAAGTTTTATCTATCTGCGCCATGGTGCCGCCAATAGCAGGGCTTTTCTCCACCAGGTGGACATAGTAACCGGAATTTGCCAGATCCAGGGCGGCCTGCATTCCAGCAATCCCGCCCCCCACAACGAGAACTGATCCTTGGACTTGCTGTGTCATAATCATAGCCCTTAGCTAAAAAGTTAGTTGTAAAGTTATTATTATTTAAGTTTCCTCGATGGAGCCACCTGTCTTAAAGTAATATGTAATTCATAATAGCAATAAACCTAAGCTTGGTAAGATGCCATATTAATTTACACAATAAATTATGTCAAGAACTTATTTTGACCTACATTGATATTGATTAACATATTCATATACCTTTATAATTTAGCAAGTGACTAATAATAAGACAACCATTACAGGATTTGTTAGGACGTAGGCCCCCTTATGCATAGTTATTGTACAAAGAGGGGGGGGAGATAAAAGGGGTGGCGTGCAAGGAGGTGTTTAATTAATAGACATGACGAGCAGTGTTGTCTTGGAAAAGGCTTCTGTTCCGGATATGATAACCGGACTAGGCCGCAGCTTACTACAATGGCGCATAGGAACCGCTTTTGAGAAGCCGGAAATGTTACCCTATTGAATTCAAAGATTGCCGCTCCTTGGCAAGGCCTCTTTGGCCCAGGCTGCTTGCCTGGGCCCGGCCGCCGGGGAGGGAAGACCCTGCTTTTTTGTTATCAAGACGATTCAGGTAATCCTCACCCTGACCTTTCCCCCCGAAAACGTGCGGTTTTGCATCACCCACACGTTTAGGACAGTTCCTCATGGGCCGGGGGCCCACCCGTAAAGCATGAAAAGGTTGTTAGAAGGCGGGATGCGCTCCGCTTTCCCGCCCTACAGGGTGAACTTTTCAGGAAAGAGGTGGCCATGCACAGCGTGGCGGGATATGGGGTTCCCGAGTGCAACGTGGGAACCAGGAGAACAACTTGATATTCCTTGAGATAGGCTTCATCTCGAGAGTAGGCACGGACCTCCAGGTCTGTGCCAGTGATGCGCCGACCAGGAGGTCGGCGCTACTGAATTTTTCTTATTTCTCCGGGGATAATATCAGGGTGAGGGTGTGCCTTAATTAATAATTCCTTTCATATTAACCAGAAACCAAAAACTTAAAACCTGAAACCTGAAACCTGAAACTTAAAACCGGAAACTGTCCTACCGGCAATTGCGGCAGACTAAATAGCGCTCCACGGGATCGCCGGTGAGCCTGGCCCAGTATTCCAGTTGCGCCAGGGGGGCGATGTAGCTGCCGCAGGCGCTGCAGGCCACCAGTTCGAAGTCCTGGCCCCAGATGGTGCGGATGCCGTTCTTTTCGGTGTAGGGGATAACGTTGTTGGGGCAGACAAAGGCGCAGGAACCGCAGCCGATGCAGACCTCGGAGGGTTCCTTGAAGGGGGTGGCCACCTGTTTGTCCGGGGCCCGGGAGGACATGCTGATGGCGCTGACCCCGACGATTTCCCGGCAAGTGCGCACGCACAGACCGCAAAGGATGCACAGTTCCTCGGGGTCTTCGGTCTTGAAGCGGGATTCGGTGACGCCCAGTGCCGCGGCCGATTTTTGGATAAGCTCGGCTTTGGGAGTGCGGGCCAGTAATAACTCCAGCACCAGGCGCCGGGCCTCCAGGACTTTGTCGGAATGGGTCTGCACGTTCAGGCCCTTTTCCACCGGGTAGGTGCAGGAGTTGACCAGCCGGGTATGGGGCCACTCGCCGATTTCCACCACGCACAGGCGGCAGTGACCTTCGGGCTTTAAGTCGGGGTGGTGACAGAGGGTGGGAATTTCCAGATCCAGCAGCCGGGTCGCCTCCAAAAGGGTACTGCCTACAGGTGCTTTGACGTATATGCCATTAATGAGAAGGCTGACTTCTCCCATGATAAACTCCAGTTATAGTAAGGTTACCAAGAGGTGCGAAACGGCAATCATTCCACCACGACCGCCTCAAACTGGCAGGCATCCCGACAGAGGCCGCACTTGATGCAGATTTCCTGATCGATTACCTGCGGTTCTTTTTTGGGGCCGCTGATGGCGCCCACCGGGCATTCCCGGACGCAGGCCAGGCAGCTGGTGCACTCGTTGGGATCAATGGTGAAGGTAAGGAGTTGCCGGCAGACCAGGGCCGGGCATTTCTTATCCCGGATGTGCTTCTCGTATTCCTCCCGGAAATATTTCAGGGTGCTCAGAACCGGATTGGCGGCGCTCTGGCCCAGCCCGCAGAGGGAGGCGGCAGCCATGGTCCGGCAGAGCTCCTCCATCAGGGCCAGCTGGCTTTCCTCGCCCTGGCCGTTGGTGATATCGCCTAAAATGGCCAGCAACTGCTTCAGGCCCTCCCGGCAGGGGGTGCATTTGCCGCAGGATTCCTCCATCAGGAAGGAGATGAAATACCGGGCCACGTCCACCATGCAGTTGTGGCTGTCCATGACGATCATGCCGCCGGAGCCCATGATGGAGCCCACCTGCTGCAGGCTGTCATAGTCCACCGGCAGGTCCAGGAACTGGCTGGGGATGCATCCCCCGGAAGGGCCGCCGGTCTGCACGGCTTTGAAATCCCGGTTGTCGATGATGCCGCCCCCGAGATCAAAGATGATCTGGCGCAGGGTGGTGCCCATGGGAACTTCCACCAGGCCGGTGTTGTTCACCGCGCCCACCAGGGAGAAGACCTTGGTGCCCTTGCTGTTGTCGGTGCCCATGGCCGCGAACCATTCCGGCCCCATATTGATGATTTCCGGGACATTGGCCAACGTTTCGACGTTGTTGATGACGGTGGGCAGACCGAACAGCCCGGCCTGGACCGGATAGGGGGGAC
>VGSX01000253.1 GCA_016874895.1 Deltaproteobacteria bacterium | reverse complement strand
CGGGGCCGGGGGCTCCACCCGGGAAGGCTCCCGCCAGTTGGTGGACAAACTGAAAAATGACAAAGAGATGGAGGTTGTGGCCTATTTCGCCGGCTACGGCCTGCCCCCGGACTACATTGAATCCATCCTGGAGGATTACCATAATCTGGGGGTGGATAACTTGCTGGTGGTGCGTGGCGATCCGCCCCATGGGCAGCCGGATTTTGTGCCGCATCCCCAGAGCTTCGCCCATGCCTCGGACCTTTTGGCCTTTATTAAACCCCTTTTCCCTTTCTGCCTGGGGGTGGCCGGCTATCCCGAGGGTCACATCGAGGCCGAAAGCAAAGAGAAGGATTGGGATTATCTCAAAGCCAAGGTCGATCTGGGAGCAGAGTATATTATTACCAACTATTTCTATGACAACCGCTTCTTCTTTGATTTTGTGGAGCGTTGCCAGTCCAAGGGGATCATGGTCCCCATCCTTCCCGGCATCATGCCCGTCTTCAATATTAAAATGATGCATAATCTGGCCAAACTGTGCGGCGCGGTCATCACCGAGAAACTCTCCCAGGGGCTGGCCGCCCTCCCCGAAGGGGATCAGCGGGCCCTCCTGGATTTCGGCATCGATTTTGCCGTGGAGCAATGCCGGGAACTCCTCCAGGCCGGGGTCGTGGGGCTGCATTTTTACACCATGGACCGCAGCCAGTCCACCACGGCCATCGTCTCCAAACTGCGGCAGGAGGGGATGTTATAATAGTACCGCCTGGGCCGACAGCCTACCCGTAACCTATGAAAAGGTTGCCAGAAATTATGGTGGGCAATGCCCACCCGACATTCTGTCTGTATCTTTGAACTTTGAACCTTGAAATTTGAACTTTCCATAACAGGAAAGGCGTTCGGAGGGGCGGGGTGACATCGCCCCTACGGACTGCTGGCGATACTTAAATATACAGGCTCCCGGCAACAGCCCTGACGCCCGTTATCAGGATAACTCACGACTTGACAAAGAATTTCCCTCAGAGTACACTATTTCCACCTCGAACTCATGGAAATGCTTAAATATTTTAAATTAGTGGATGAAGCTTGGGCTGCTACTCCGGGTAGCGTCGCCGTTTCTGATCTGGATATTATCCCCTTGATCCTGAATGCCGGTCCCGTGGTCAAGGGAGTGATGATTGTATTGCTATTATTTTCAGTAACTTGTTGGGGAATTATTTTTGCCAAGCTCATTCAGTTATCCCGGGCCCGGAAGCAGACCGGGGAATTTTTGGATCTTTTCTGGGGCGCCCGCAACCTGTCCACGGCGTATCACGAAACCCGTCATTTGAGCGCCTCCCCGGTGGCCGCCATTTTCCGGCTGGGGTACATTGAGCTGGGGAAACTCATGAAGACCCAGGTAACCGGGGACAGTGGCGACCGGGACCCCCTGGGGACCATAGCCGTGCGGACGGCCGGCCTGGAGAATGTCAACCGCTCCCTGCGCCGGGCCATGAATACGGAAAGCGGCCGGTTGTTCCGGGCCATCACCTTTTTGGCCACCACCGGCAATACCGCCCCCTTTATCGGACTGTTCGGCACGGTCTGGGGGATCATGACCTCTTTCCGGGGCATCGGCCTGAAAGGAAGCGCCAGCCTGGCCGCGGTGGCCCCGGGGATTTCCGAGGCCCTGGTGGCCACAGCTGTGGGGCTGGCCGCCGCCATCCCGGCAGTGGTTGCCTATAATTATTTCTTGAGCAAAGTCAGGGAACTGGAAACTGAGATGGGCAATTTTATCCATGATTTCCTGAATATTATCGAACGTGACCTGCTGCGCCGGGCCCAAGCGGGGGAGAAATAAGTCATGGGCATAAGCGGCGGTTCCAAAGACGGTCCCATGTCGGACATCAACGTCACCCCTCTGGTGGACGTCATGCTGGTCCTGCTGGTGATTTTTATGGTCACGGCTCCCATGATGACCACCGGCCTGGATGTCAATCTGCCCCAGGCCAAGGGAGGGACCCTGGATGAAAGCAAGCCGCCCATTCTCATCTCCATCAGCGGCCAGAGCGATATCTATGTCAACGACCGGCCCAGTTCCCTGAATAATCTGGGCGCAGCCGTTTTGGAGGAACAAAAAGCCCACGGCGAGACCCAGGTTTTGCTCAAAGCCGACCGCGCCGTCCCATACGGGGTAGTGGTCCAGGTTATGGGAGTTTTAAAGGCTGCTGGGGTGGAAAAGTTAGGCATGGTGACCGAATCTCCCCCGGCGGAGGGATGACCAACCGCATGAAAAATGGTGATCTGCCCGGCCCGGGGCCTTCCGATGGCCTGGGCCGGATGCTGCTCTTATCCATGGTGGTTCATGTGGTCCTGTTTAGCGGCCTGGTGTGGTATAATGCCAAGTCGCCCAAGGTCAAGCCCCTAGTGCCGACTTACACGGTGGATCTGGTGAATATGCCCCCTCCGGCTCCCGCCCCGGGACCCATAACGGCCCAGCCCGAGGTGCCGCCTTTGGCCCAGGCGGCGAAACCCGAGGTGAAAGCGCCGGAAAAACCCCTGCCGCCCGCCATCCCGGAATCGGCCCCCAAACCCTTGGAGGCCAGGAAGCCGGAACCGGCGGCCCCGGTGAAACCAGCGCCCCCGGCGCCCAAACCTGTGGAGCCGGTGAAGGTCCAGCCGGCTCCGCCTAAAGTCGTGGCGCCGCCCAAGGTCACGGAACCACCCCAGCCGACGCCGTCGCCTAAAGTAACCGAACCGCCCCGGGTTAAAGAGCCACCCAGAGCTAAGGAACCACCCAAGGCTGCCGAACCGCCCAAAGGTGCCGCCAGACCGAAGGAAGCTCCTGCTCCGGGGCCGGGTCCGAAACCGGAAGCCGCCCCTAACAAACCAGCGCCTCCCAAGGCCGCAACAGAACCCCAGGCCCCGGCGGCCAAGGCCAAGGGCCCGGAAACACTGACGCCAGCCGCGCCCAAAGCAAAAGTACCGGAAGCAACGGCCTCCGAACCGCCCGCCAAAACCGCGGACGCCCAAGCCCGGGAGCGGCAATTGGCCCAGGAAATCAGCGCCGCCCAACAGAAGGTCGCCGGTTCGGCCCGGGATCAGAAACTCAGGGATTCCATTCAGAACATTGAAAAAGGGCTGGCGGCGAAATCCCGGGATCAGGCCTTACAGGAGGCGGTGGGACAGGCCGCGGCCCGGTTGAGCGCCGGGCAGGTCAGCGCCCGGGTCTCTCAGGGAGGCGGCGGCACTGCCGGCGGAGGAATGGGCCGGGCCCAGACTGCCGCCTATGGCAGCCAGGTATCCCGCCTGGTACGGCGACACTGGCAGCCCAACTGCCTGCAGCGCAGCAACATGCAACAGTTAAAAGCCATCATCGTAGTCAGAATCACGGCCGACGGCACCATTGCAGCTTCCTGGTTCGAAAAGGAATCCGGGGACCGCCTTTTCGATCAATCGGCCATGGCCGCCGTCACCCGTTCCAATCCCCTCCCGGCCCTGCCCTCGGGCCAGGAACAGATGGAAATCGGCATAACCTTTACTCCCGAATGGAAGGTCAGTTCTTAATGCAACAGCAACAAAAAGAATATTGGGAAAAATTCCGTCTGGTTATAATTGTTTCCCTGGTGTTCCTGATCTGTGGCCCGGGGACGGATCAGGCCTGGGCCCAGGGACGGGAATACATCGACGTCAAGGCGCCCCTGGCCCAGAAATACGTCATTGCCGTCCCCAGGCTGATGAGTCCGGGGGATGCCGGCCCGGAACTGGGAACCGCGCTGGCGACCCAGGCCAATCAGGATTTAAAGATGTCGGGATATTTTACGGTTTTGGACCCCGCGGCCTTCGACGCCAGCCCCATCGGGCCCTCCCCAGGCACTGCCAGTCTGCATAAATTAAGCGCTTTGGGGTGCAACCTGGTCATTGCCGGAGGATGGCAGAAACAGGACCAACAGCTGACCCTGGACCTGAAATTATTCGATCCCGGCTCCGGGCAGATGATCCTGGGCAAGCGCTATCGGGGCGGTCCCGACGACGGCCGCCGTATGGTTACCCAGTTTGTCAATGAAGTGGTCCTGCATCTGACCGGGGAACGGGGCATCCCCCAGGGCCGACTGGCCTTTATCAGCGGCAGCACGGACAAAAAGGACCTTTTCCTCCTGGACCTGGGCGGGACCCCCAGACAATTGACCCGCTTCGGCACCCTGACCCTGACCCCGGCCTGGTCAGCAGACGGCCAGGAGATCTTCTTCTGTTCCTATCGGGGCGGCTTCCCGGCCTTATACGCCGTTAATCCCGCCTCGGGACAGGTGCGCAAATTGACCAGCCACGGCACCCTGAACGTCACCCCGGCCGCAGGCCCGGGAGGCCTCCTGGCCGCCACCCTCAACAAGGATGGCGACCAGGAAATTTATCTGTTGGACCGCCAGGGCGCCATCAAAAAACGCCTGACCCAGACCCCAGGGATCGATATTTCGCCCACTTTCTCGCCGGACGGGCAGAATATCGCCTTTGTCTCCAATCGGGCCGGCAGCCCCCAGATTTTCGTCATGCCCGTGGGAGGAGGCCAACCGAGACGCCTGACCTTTAGCGGATCCTATAATGTCTCCCCGGCCTGGTCCCCCAAAGGGGATCTCATCGCCTACGCCGGGCGCACGGGACGAGGGTTCCAGATTTTCGTCATCTCGCCCCAGGGGGGCGGCGCCCGGCAGGTTACCCAGGAGGGCAGCAATGAGAATCCCACCTGGTCGCCAGACGGCGGCTTCATTGCCGTCAGCTCCACCCGGGGCGGCAAAACCGCGATTTATGTGGTCAACGTGAAAACCGGGGCGGCCACCCAGGTAACCAACCTGGCCGGCTCCCAGACCCAGCCCGCCTGGGCGCCTAAGTGAGATAGTGGTCAGGGGCCAGTGGTTAGTGGTCAGTTGATAGAGGTTGGGGCACAACCCTTCTTGGTGTCATCCTGAACAAGCGGAGAAATAAGGCATGAAAAATAAAAAAATTAGTGTTTTGTTGGTATTTTGCCTGCTGGGTCTGGCCCTGCTGTTCGCCGGTTGCGCCAAGAAAAAGATCGTCGCCACCACGGGGCCTGAGGAAGTTGCGGCAGCGGAAGCCGGTCAGATTCAGGAAGAAACTCTGGGAGCAGTTCCAGGAGAGCGGCTGGGGCGCAGCCGCAAGGGTGTCTCGGCCCGGGCCCAGGCTTACGGCCCGGAGGGCATTGCCTTTGAAAGCGAGGACGTGTTCTTTGAGTACGACCAGGCCACCCTGACTCCCGAGTCACGGAACCTCCTGCAGAAAAAAGCCGCCTTTTTGCTCAAGCACCCGGAAATCCAGATAACCAT
>VGSX01000252.1 GCA_016874895.1 Deltaproteobacteria bacterium | reverse complement strand
CCCACCCCCGTATTCCTGCGGGACTGATGCGTCATAAAAAATATCGCAATCCTGATAACATCGTCAATACTTGGGAGACCTTGGAGCGAATAATGCAAAGAGCCGGCTATTATGCTGGCGGGTTGCCCAAAAAAGAGGTTGCCCGTAAAATATCTGCCAAAATGGACCCGCGGCACAATACATCCAAGAGTTTTCAGGTCTTTCGGGATACGTTGAGGAAAATCTGCCCACCGGATATTAATGGAAATATCTGAGATGGGCAAACACCAACCGTTCTGTCAACCCAAGGAGTCCCTGCCATGACCGATTCAACCCAATCTGTCCAGGACAACCCCCAAACCCTGATAGACAACCTTTTGGGCAATGACAGCCCCATCCGCCTGGAGCGCATGGCCTACCAGCCGCCGCTGCTGCCGGTGTTTCGGGCCGGTGCGGGAGGCCTGCGACCTATGGAGGGGTGTTCCCTGGAGGTGCTCAAGGCGGCTCGGGAGCAGTTGCCTTTTGTCAGCGGCAACAAACTGGTGCGCCTGGTACCTGGCGACACCATGCGGGAACATGCCCGGCGCATCGGCATTGTCCTCTCCGGCGGGCCGGCCCCGGGGGGCCATAACGTCATCGCCGGGGTCTTCGAGGCGGCCAAGCGGGCCCACCCTGACAACCGTCTCATCGGCTTTTTGGCCGGGCCCAAAGGCATCATCACCAACAAACACAAAGAAGTCACCGCAGAAATGATCAGTGAGTATAAAAACTCCGGTGGCTTTCATATGTTGGGCACGGGGCGGGACAAGATCGATAATACTGAAAAAATGGTCCACTGTTGTGAGACCTGCAGCGGGCTCAAATTGGACGGGCTCATTGTCGTGGGCGGCGATGATTCCAATACCAACGCGGCTTTTCTGGCCGAAAATATGCGGGACATCGGCGTCCATGTCATCGGCATCCCCAAGACCATCGACGGCGACCTGCAGGTGCCGGGCCTGCTGCAGATCCCCTTCGGCTATCATTCAGCCTGCATGAGCTTCGCCACGGAAGTGGGGAACCTTAACTCCGACTGCAAATCCGATCTGAAATACTGGCATTTCAACCGCCTCATGGGGCGCAGTGCCAGCCACATCGCCCTGGAGGTGGCCTTCCAGACCCACCCCAACGTCATCCTCATCGGGGAGGAAATCGAGGACCGGGAACTCACCATCCATAACGTGGTGCGCCTCATCGCCGACGTGGTGGTGGAACGGGCCAAGCGGGGCATGAACTACGGCACCATCCTGATTCCCGAGGGCATCCTGGAATTCATTCATGAAATAAATGTATTGATCATCAAGATCAGCTACATCATCGCCAGCTACGACAAAGAAGCCTCGGAGGGGGAGTCCTTTCACAAACTGCCCATCGAGGATCAGGTCCAGCTCATCGATAATCACGATATCTGGCGGGATTATGACAGCCGGGTGTTCATGGGGCTGCCCACGGAACTGCAACGGGGCCTGTTGCTGCCCCGGGACAGCCACGGCAATTTCCAGTATGCCCAGGTGCGCACCGAACGAATCCTGCTGGACATGGTGTCCACCTATCTGCGCAAACAGCGGGGCAAGGGGATCTATAAGGGAAGCTTTAAAAACCAGAATCACTATTACGGCTATGATGGCCGGGGCACCTTCCCCACCAAATTCGACTGCGATTACGGCTATAACCTGGGGGTCACCGCTTTCGGCCTGTTGGCCAACGGCTGCACCGGCTACATGGCGGCCATCAAGGACCTGCACAAACCCCTGGAGGAATGGCAGCCCATCGGCATCCCCCTGGCCCCCCTGATGCACCTGGAGGAGCGCAAGGGCCGCCTGGAACTGGTCATCGCCAAGCAGAAGGTGGATCTGAACGGCACCGCCTTTAAAACTCTGGAGCGGGAAAGGGCCAAGTGGGCCGTGGAGGATCATTATCGCTTCCCGGGGCCCATTCAGTTCCAGGGACCCTGCGCCGACGCCAAGCCCATCACCCTGCTGTTGAACGCCTTGGATTTATAGCAGGCGGTGCGTGGACGTTTTTATTAACGGCAACTTTGTCCCGGCCGCCCAGGCCGCGGTGTCGGTGCAGGACCGGGGTCTGCTCTACGGCGACGGCCTGTTCGAAACTTTGCGGGCTGAAGCCGGTGGGCCTGTGTGGCTCCGGCGGCACCTCAAGCGCCTCACCGATTCGGCGGCAGCTATAAACATAACCCTGCCGACCGATTTTCCCTGGGAAGGTCATATCTGTGCATTGCTGCGCCGCAATGCCCTGGAAAACTCCCTGGCCGCGGTGAAAATCCTGGTCACCCGGGGAGAAACGCCGGTCCTCGGCCTGCCGCCGGCCCACCAGCCCACGATAATTCTTTACGCCCGGCCGTATACGCCCCCTACCCCGGCGGAATATCGGGAGGGCTGGCCGGTGGTGAGCTTTCCGGAGCCGCGCCGCAGTTTCTTAAGCCGGCACAAGAGCCTCAATTATCTCTTCTGTCTGGCCGCCCGGCAATATGCCCTGGACCACGGGGGCCGGGAAGGGCTGATTTTCGAGGCCGACGGCTCGGTGTCCGAAGGCGCGGCCACCGCGTTGCTCTGGCAGGAAGATAAGCATTTTTTCACCCCCTCGGCTCCCGGGGCTTTGCCCAGCGTCACTCTGGCCGTTTTGCGGGAAGCCCTCAGCCGCACAGGTATCCCCCTAATGGCTGTTAGGGCTTCGGTGGCCCGTCTGGCCGCCGCTGCTGGCCTCTGGCTGGCCAACTCCCTCATGGGGCTGCTGCCGGTGGCCTCCCTGGATGGGCGCAAACTGCCGGTGAGCCCGGAGACCGAAGACCTGAACCGGCTCTTATGGTCAGAGGCCGGCTAAGACCTCCCGCAACTGCCGGCCGACGCTGGCCATGTCCTGCCCCTGATAGTGGCCCTGGGGGAAAAAGTGCAGCCCGTCATCCCGATAGCGGGGGATGACGTGCAGATGGGCATGGGGGACCACCTGCCCCGCGGCCTCGTAATTATTCATCCCCAGGTTAAAACCTTGGGCATAGAGTTTTTTCTGCAGGGCCCGGGCCAGGCGCCGGCTGACCTGGCCCATTTCCAGCCACAGCTCATCCGGAAGGTCCAGCAAGGTCTCATAGTGCTGCCTGGGAATGACCAGGGCATGGCCGTAATGAACCGGGGCAATATCCAAAAAGGCCAGCACCCGGTGGGTCTCCAGGAGCATTTCGGCGGGGGCCCGGCCGGCGGCTATCTGGCAGAAAATACATTCACGGGGCATAGTTCGCCTTTCTGCGGCAGGGAGGCAGAATCCCTGCCGGCTTGGGTTATGCGGGTTAATAATACCCTCGTCGGGCTAAAAAAGTAAGCAGTCAGCTTTCTGTTTTGAGCAGCCTGGCGTTAATGCTTTCCAGGCACTGCCAGAGGCGCCGGATCTCGGGATGGAGCTGCCACTCCTCTGGTTTGGTGGCGTACGCGTCGCCGTCGTTAATAAACTGGTACAGATAAATCTCGCAGGCCCGGTATTCCTGGTTATCCCCCCGCCAACGGGTGAAATTGCCGGGAAAGATGCCGGCGATCTTCCAGCCATGCCCCAGCTTCATGGTCTCGGCCTGGGTGATGGTGTGCCAGGTCTCCAGGAAGGTGGTAAGATACTCCGCCCCGGAATGGCGGGCCAGCCAGTGCATGACCTTCCCCAGCAGCCCCATGAGCCCCTGGCGGCGATAGTCCGGGTGGGTGCCGGCCAAAGTGTATTCGATCTGCAGATTTTTATCGAACTTGGTCATGATGCTCCCCGCCGCCAGCCTCCCCGTGGCCGCTTCCTGCACCACCAGCATGCACCATTGCTTCGAACGGGCCTCCTGCGCCCAGGTATCCGCCAGGATGAAGTGAGCCGGGTACTCCTCGGGAAACAGGATAAACTCGTGCTCCGAACCGTAGACCTCCGGATAGGCCTGGCGCCAGAGTTCTGCGGCGGCGGCGATATCGGCCCTCTCCAAGGGCCGCACCACGAAACGGCCGTCCGGGGAAGTTCTGGGTTCCGGCTTCACCCAGACGACCTGCTTGTCCCGGATGGGCCGGGTGGCGCAACTGCTCCCCATGGGGCGATAGGGCCGGTAGGGGGTCATGTCAAGCCGGGGCATACTTTCCTCGCTACAAATATGCTCAGGTTCCTCCCTGGCACGCTGATAGAACCATTATTGCTCATATACGATGCTCCCTGCGTCGGTGGTGTCATAGCCGCCCATCTCTTGGACCAATGTCTTGAATTCCTCCGAGTTAATGATGGCCAGCAGTTTCTGAAAGCGGTCGTCGGCAAAGGTCGTCTCCGGCACCACCAGGTCGTAGCGTTCCGTGACCACCGGGATGAAGTCCAGGTTCAGGGCCCTGGCTGCGGCCATGATGCCCAGGCCGGTGTCGGCCGCGCCGGAGAGCACGTTCACCGCCACGGCCATGTGGGTGTATTCCTCCTGCTGGTAGCCCTGGATGGCAGCCGGGGCAATCTGGAGTTGATTTAACTGATAATCCAGCAGGATGCGGGTGCCGGAGCCCCGCTGCCGGTTGCTGAAGCGGATGTCGGGCCGGGTCAGGTCCTCGAACCCCCGGATATTTTTGGGGTTGCCGGGTAGGACCATGAGCCCCTGCTCCCGATGCACCAGGGTAATAAGTTTTAAAGGAACTCCCGGCAGCAGGCGTTTGATATAAGGAACATTATAAGTATCCGTCTCCGGGTCGAAGAGGTGGCTGCCGCCGAAATGGGCCCGCCGGTGCTGCAGGGCCAGCAAGCCGCCGGTGCTCCCCACGTGGGCCGAGGACAGGCGCAGGCCGGGGTGGTGGCGGCGGAGCAGGGTGGCCAGGACGTCCAGGGTGTTGTCGTGGCTGCCGATGACCACCAGGGTGTTTTCGAGTTGGTCGGGGGGCAGCAGGAGTTCTGCGGCCACCGGTTTTTCCGCCTCTACTCCCTCACTGGCCGCGGGGATGCGGATAAGGCCGTCGGCCCGGACCAGGGAGGTGATGGTGCCGGCCCCCCGGGGCAGGGGGGTGGCCATGAGGCGGTCCCCCACTTTGCCTAAAGTCACTCGGATAAACTCTTCCAGCCCGGCCTTGGAAGGGATCTTTTGGGCCGGCTGGGCCATAACCACCTGCCGGAGGGGCAGGTCGCGGCCCAGGAGCCCGGCCAGGAGCGGGGCGGCGAACTCCTCGAAGGAGAGGGCCGCGGACACCGGGTAGCCGGGGTTGCCCATCACCGGCTTCCCCTGCACCACCCCGAGGATAGTGGGTTTGCCGGGCATCATGGCCACCCCGTGCACCAGCACCTCCC
>VGSX01000251.1 GCA_016874895.1 Deltaproteobacteria bacterium | reverse complement strand
CTCCAACATCAGGCGGTGCTTGAACCAACGGCGGGCCTTGTCGCTGACGAAACACTGGGAATGCCCCAAGAGGACGGTTTGTTCCAGGAATTGAAAGGCGTCCCGGGAAATACCAAGACGGTACAGTATAACCTCATCCACCGGCAGAAACTCATCGAAGCCCGGGAGGCGTTAAAAATTAATCCCCGGGATCCGAAGTACCAGGATATCCTGGTCAGGGTTTCGGGATACTCGGCCTACTTTCATGATCTCGATATCAGGATGCAGGATGAGATCATCAGCCGGACCCAATACAATCTCGCCACCGGAAAGGCAGAACCCTATGACGGCAAACCCCTGCCTGGACCGAAACCCCCCGGACTAGCCAGAAAAATACTCCTCAAATTGGGGCTCACCGGCCCGATATTTAAAATGGGACTCTGGGGGATGAGGACCCTGTTAAGGTTCAAACGCGAGTTTAGAGGGTCTATCATAGATTTTACCGGGACCTATGTTCTCTTTACCAGATCGGGCTCTCTCCACATTCCGGTGGTATTCACAGATGGGACGATGCGCTTGCCGAAGAACAGAATCGAGATTTACGAAGCAGACGCTGGTTTGGAGTTAAGAGATGAAGCCGCATTACTCAACTACCTGATCGACTATGCGAAGGGGACCAACCAGGATCTCCTTGCCGGAGTTGTACGTAATGAAATCAGGCCGCACGGCAATGTGAATTATATTTTCAAATTTGCTTTTCTAATTAACCAGCAGCTTCACTGGTTGAGGCAAAAGCTGCCATGGAGCACGACAAGCCTCTGATCTTTAACATCAAAGGTCATGCTACAGATGATGGCCCCGGCCTTCGCACCACAGTTTTTTTCAAGGGTTGTCAACTCAGGTGCCGGTGGTGTCATAATCCGGAGTCAGTGGAGGTCGGACGGGAAATAGGGTTTTTTGCTGCGGACTGCATAGGCTGCGGCGATTGTGTGGCAGCCTGCACCCGGGGAGCCATTAGCTTAGACAACCCGGTCCGCATTGACCGGCGCCGCTGCGACGGCTGCGGTGAATGTCTCAAGGTTTGCCCTGGACGGGGATTGCGAGGCATCGGTGAATTCTATCCGGTGGCAACATTGATCGCCAGACTGCTTCGAGGCCGGGTGTTTTACAAAGTTTCCGGGGGTGGGGTCACCCTTTCGGGGGGCGAACCCACGCTGCATCTGGACTATCTTTCCCAGCTGCTTCAGGGTCTCAAGCAGGAGGGTATTCATACGGCCATCCAGACTAACGGCCTCTTTCTCTGGCAGGATTTTGCCGGGAAAGTCTTAAGCTACCTGGATCTCATTATGATTGATCTCAAGTTGGCTGATCCCTCGGAGCACAGGGAGTATACCGGCGGAAGCAACGAGCTGATATGGGAAAACCTGTCCCGCCTGCTCAAGGCCCGGTCTGAAGCAGTGCTGCCCCGAGTGCCCCTGATTCCCGGCTTAACAGCCACGGTTCATAATCTCAGGGCCATTTCTCGTCGGTTGCAGGATCTGGGGATAAACCGCTGTTCCTTGCTGCCGTACAACCCCGCCGGCTCTGCCAAGACAGCGCCTCTCGGCAGATCATCTGTTCCGGATCTGCCCGGGCGGTTTCTGACCCGAGGGGAGGAGCAGCAGAGCCGGGAAATTTTCTCCTGGGCGGAAATCGTGGATTAGGAAAATCTGACGTTCTAAAAAGTAGAGCTCTCTGGGAATAGAAATGGAATGCCCTTTCTGTCACCGTAAACACGAAGAGAACCAGAATTTCTGCCGGTCCTGCGGCGCCAAGTTGCACAGAATCTGCCCGGCCTGCCAGTCCCACATCCACTTGGGTGATAAGTTCTGCAGCGGTTGTGGACTCAAACTTAAAGCCTTGGACAAAATCCAGAACCGGGGGCGTGAACTCAAGGCGGAACGCAAGTATGTCACCACCTTGTTTGCCGATGTCACCGGTTATACCACAATGGCGGAACGCCTGGACCCAGAAGAAGTCAAGGATGTCATGAGCCATCTCTTCGGTGAGGTTGCTAAGGTTACGGCAAAGTTCGGTGGGTTCATCGAAGAATTTGCCGGGGATTCGGTCATGGTAGTGTTCGGCGTGCCCTGGTCCCATGAAGATGATCCCCTCCGGGCCATTCGCGCTGCTCTGGAGATTCACCGGATAGTGGCGGAAATCGGCTCCGAGCTAAAGGAAGGGAAAGGACATCCCCTCTCGGTGCATATCGGCATCAACTCCGGACTGGTGGTTACCGGAAAAATCCATATAGGGGATGGCCTGCCCCATGTGGCCGGGGACAGCATAAACGTGGCGGCGCGTTTGTGTAGCCTGGCCAAGCCGCACGAGACCCTGGTGGGGCAGAATACTTATGATCAGGCCCAGGGATTTTTTACCTTTGAGCGACTCGAACCGGTTCAGGTCAAGGGCCGAACCAAGCCGGTAAGGGTTTACAAACTGTTGACTGCCAAAGAAATCCCCAATAAGTTGCATCGCCTTTCTGGCCGACAGGCGGATTTAATCGGACGGCAGGAGGAAATGACAAAACTCCAGGGAATCCTGCAGGAGCTTTTGGATGGCCAGGGCGCCATCGTCTCTATCTATGGTGAGGCGGGAACCGGCAAGAGCAGACTGATCCGGGAATTAAAATCCACTCTGGACCCGGATATCATCCGCTGGTATGAGGGACACGCCTATGCTTTTACCGAGAACGTCCCTTACTACGTTTTTATTGATCTACTGAAACGGATCTTTAAGATCAAGGAAGGAGACCCGCCGGAACGAGCCAGGGAGCTAGCGGAAGCAACTATTACGAAGACAGTGACCAACTATCAGGACGTCACAGCCTACATAGGTGAACTTCTCTCTCTACATTATCCCGAGCTGGAAAGCATTGATATCGATGTCTTAAGATTACGCCTGCGTAATGCGGTGGCCATTTTTCTCTCATCCCTGGTGCGGCAGGGGCCGACGATCATCTGCCTGGAGGACCTGCACTGGGCTGACCCAAACTCCCTGGACCTGTTGCAGTTTATTTGGACCAAGTTGACTTACCCTGCTCTGTTTTTCTGTACCTACCGTCCTCCGCTAGACCTTTTGGGAGAAAGACCTCTAACCGCACTCCGGGAGGTGCACCGAGAGGTTGAACTGAAAGACCTTACCCTACCCGAAACCCAAGAAATGGTGGCCTCACTCTTAAGAACGAAGGAAGTTCCTGCCCCCCTGAGGCTTTTTATTTCTGAAAAGGTAGGGGGTAATCCTTTTTATACGGAGGAAGTAGTCAACTGCCTCATTGATGCCGATGTGCTCTATATGGAACAAGAAACCTGGCATTTCCGGGAATCTGTCCCTGACCTCATGCTGCCGGCTACCATTCAGGGCTTAATCAACGCCCGGGTGGACCGGTTAGACAACCTGACCAAAGAGGTCCTGCAAGAGGCCTCGGTCATCGGCAGGGCATTTTGTCAAGGAATTCTGGAAGATATCACCGCCATTGAAGGATCTCCCGGACCCCACCTGCAAAGGCTGCAAAACCTGGATATCATCCAGGTCGAGTCTACCTACCCGGATAAGGTGTATTCATTCAGACATGCCATGTTTCAGGAAACTGTCTATAAGGGACTGGTGAAAAAGCACCGCCGGGACATTCACGAACGCGTCGGCCTGGCCCTGGAAAAGTTTTTTCAGGACCGCTCACTGGAATCCTGGGAAATACTGGCCTTCCATTTTCAACGAGCCCATTCCATGGATAAGGCTATAAAATATCTGGTTAAATCCGGAGAAAGAAGTCTTAAGAAGTACGCTTTGGATGCCTCGGAACAATATTATGGTGAGGCCTTTAAGCTCTTGTCGTCCCGTCAGGAAAGATCAAAAAAAGAGGATTTTATCTTATTGGATCTCATGATTAAATGGTGCCTGGTGCTCTATTATCAGGGGCGATTCAAAGAAATGAACCGCTTGTTGTTGGATAATCAACCTCTGGCCGAATCGTTGCAGGACCAGGGAAAATTGGGAGAGTATTATGCCTGGTTGGGGCATGCCAATTTCTGGCATGGAGCCAGTCTGAAAGATGCCCACCGGTACCTGCAACGGGCGCTGAAACTGGGGCAACAGAGCGGCAATAAACAAGTAATCGCCTATGCCTGCGGCTTTTTGATAAAAACATGTGCTGAACTGGGCCTGCTGGAGGAGTCCAGGGCCAATGAAAGGCACTGTCAGGCAATGCTGGACACCTTACCGGACGATTATTTTCTGCGCATGATCTATTACTCCGGCAGTGGTTACATCGGCTGGTTTACGGGTGACAAGAGAAAGGTTTGGGAGGCCGCCCAGGGTATTCTTGCCTACGGCCAGGAAATCCACAGCCTGCGCTGTCAGATGGTGGGCTACATCCTGCTGGCCTTCTGGCATTTCCTGGATTTAGAGATGTCGGCCGCGGTAACTTGTATTCAAAAGGTCATTGACGAGGGCGACCCATATCATTCCATCTTTGCCAGGCTGGTTCACGGTATGTTTCTCGTGCACATGCGGGAGTTTGAGTCGGCCTTGGACAACTTGAACCAGGTAATCTGCTATTGTGAAGCACATGGCACGGAATACATGAAAACCTTCGCCAATGTGTTCCTGGGGGTGGCTTTGGCAGCCCAAGGCAAGGTAGCAGCAGGTCTGCAATGTATCGAAAGATCAAATCGGGAATTTAAGGAATTTCATCGCCAGGTGTTTTGCAGCCTGTCGGAAACCATTCTGGGTACAGTATATCTGCAGCTCTACCAGAGGTCAGGGAAAATAAACTTCTCCATCCTTTGGCATAATATCGGACTCATCCTGAAAAACCTGTTCGTCGCCGGCAAAAAAGCCGAAAAACATCTGTTACAGGCGGTGCAGCTGGCCCTGCAGACCGGGGCCAAGGGGTTTTTGGGGCAGCCCTATTTGTTGCTGGGTATCCTGTATAAGGCCAGGGGACAAAAAGAAAAGTCAAAGACTTACCTGCACATGGCACAGGAAATCTTTGCCGCCTGTGATATGCAGGTGTATGCCCAACGGGCCGAAGAACTGGGGCAGACTTTGGATTAAACCAGAAGCAACCCAATCAACCTTCAACTGTTATGAAAAGTTCACCATGTAGGGCGGGAAAGCGGAGCGCATCCCGTCTTCAAACTGAAAAGTTCACCATGTAGGGCGGGAAAGCGGAGCGCATCCCGCCTTCAAACAAACTTTTCATGCTTTACGGGTGGGCCATCGGCCCATGAGGAACTGTTAAACAGAAAAATAATGTTATTTTTAGCTTTAAGCCGGTAATCAGCAACCGGAAACGGTAAAAAAAAAACTCCCATGCGCATTCTATTGATATCCCCCCG
>VGSX01000250.1 GCA_016874895.1 Deltaproteobacteria bacterium | reverse complement strand
GAAAGGCCATGCCGGCCGGAGCAGTGGAACTTAAAAACTCCTTCGGTGAGATCGGCTACGGCGGCCCCCAACCCCCTGAAGGCACCGGCGATCATCCCTATGTGGTGACCCTGTACGCCTTAAATGTGACGCACCTGGATCTGCCGGCCAAAACATCCCTGGCAGCCTTTCATCAGGCCCTGGAAGGCAAGATACTGGCCACCGCCACCATTACCGGCATGTTTGGCAGATGATATTTTCTTGCAGAAGCTGGCTCCCCTTTGACACCATGAGCCCGGCCTGCTTCGGGGACCGGTATGAGTCAGGATGAATCTTTACGAAAATATCGGCAAAAACGTGATTTCGACCGCTCCCACGAGCCCAGGGGAGGGGAGCGGGAGGCCTCTGATGACCCCATTTTTGTCATCTAAGATTTTCTGGCGCCTGTGCTTGACAAGGGGAATATTTATAGGTATAAAAAACTGTTTCGATATTTCTGGAGATAGTTATGAAAACCTTTGTGGCTCGTGAAAAAGATGTTGTGAAAAGATGGTATGTGGTTGATGCCAAAGACCAGATTATCGGTCGCCTGGCCACCCAGATAGCCATGATTCTGCGCGGCAAGACCAAGCCCATTTTCACCCCGCACTGCGATACCGGGGATTTCGTGGTGGTCATCAATGCCGACAAGGCTCTGTTTAGCGGGGGTAAACTCGATAAAAAAGTCTATTACCGTCATAGCGGCTATATAGGCGGTATCAAGGCCACCACCGCCCGCCAGGCGATGCAGGCCAAACCGGAAAACGTGTTGCGGCAGGCGGTGTGGGGCATGTTGCCCAAAAACAGTCTGGGGAGACGGTTGCTCAAAAAATTAAAGGTATATACCGGCGACGAGCATCCCCACCAGGCTCAAAAACCAGAGCCCCTGGCTCTGCAAACCACTTCATGAGAGAGACTATGGCTCCAACCTTCAATATCCATGCCGTCGGCAAGAGAAAGAACTCCATCGCCCGCATTTACCTGCGCCCCGGAAACGGTAAGATCGTGGTCAACAATCGGGAATTTGAGGACTACTTCCCGGTGGAAATTTCCCGCATGATTATTCGCCAGCCCCTGGATTTGGTTAACGTCGGCCCGGACCTGGACATCCATGTCAACGTCCTGGGAGGCGGCATCTTCGGCCAGGCCGGCGCCATTAAACAGGGGATCAGCAAGGCCCTCCTGACCCTCAATCCCGAGTTCCGGCCGGTGCTCAAAAAAGCCGGCTTCCTGACCCGGGACGCCCGCATCAAAGAGCGGAAAAAATACGGCCAACGCGGGGCCCGGGCCCGGTATCAGTATTCCAAGCGTTAATTTTCAGTCTTTCCGGAGTTAAAGGCCCACGCCGGCCTGTGGGATCACATCTCTGAAACAATCGGCCAGGAACTGCTCCCCTTGCTCCTGGCCATTTTGATTAAAAAAATTCACCCCAGAGACGCTGAGAGCCCAGAGGCAGGGCGCCATGGTCTCTAAGGTGACACAATCGGCACAGACCAGGAACATAACGTGGTTAAAGTTGCCATCATCGGCGGTTCGGGATACACCGGCCTGGAACTCCTGCGGCTCCTGGCCCGGCATCCGGGGGTAACGGTCACCGCGGCCACCTCCCGGGAATATGACGGCAAGCCGGTGAGCGCGGTTTTCCCGGCCCTGGCGGGTATCTGTCCCCTGAATTTCTCCTGGCCTGATCCGGCCAGACTGGCCGGGATGGCAGAGCTCTTTTTCGTGGCCCTGCCCCACCAGACGGCCATGGCGGTCATTCCCGCCCTGCTGGAGGCCGGTGCCAGGGTGGTGGACCTGAGCGCCGACTTCCGGTTTCGGGACCGGGCCGTGTACGAGGACTGGTATCAGGAACATACCGCCCCGCATCTTTTGGCCGAGGCGGTCTACGGCCTGCCGGAACTTTACCGGGAGGCCATCGCCGCGGCCAGACTGGTGGGCAACCCCGGCTGCTACCCCACCAGCGTCATTCTGGGCCTGGCCCCCTTGTTGCGGGAAGGTCTCATCGAACCACACGGCATTATTGCCGACTGCAAATCGGGGGTCAGCGGCGCCGGCCGCGGGGTCAGCCTGAGCACCCTCTACTGCGAAGTAAACGACGGCTTCCGGGCCTACAAGGTGGCCGGACACCGGCACACCCCGGAAATGGAGCAGGAATTGAGCCGCCTGGCGGAGGAACCCCTGCAGATCACCTTTACCCCCCACCTGGTGCCCATGAACCGGGGGATTCTGGCCACGATCTATGCCACCCCGAAAAAGCCGGCCGCCGAAGGAGAGATACTCGCCGCCTATCAGCGGTTTTACCACCAGGAGCCGTTTATTCGCCTCTGCCCGCCCGACACCCTGCCCAACACCGCGGCCGTGCGGGGCTCCAACTTCTGCGACCTGGCTATTCGCCTGGACAAACGCACCCTCCGCCTGATCATTGTGTCCGCCATCGACAACCTGACCCGGGGGGCCTCCGGCCAGGCGGTGCATAACATGAACCTCATGCTGGGTTTTCCCGAAACCCAGGGACTCGAGATCGTGCCCTGGACGCCTTGATGGGTCCCGACAAAAACCTCTCCTCCGATCCACCCGCCTATCCACCGCCGCGCACCATCCGACTGACCCTGGAATACGACGGGTCCGCCTATCACGGCTGGCAGCGTCAGAGCAATGCCTCGAGCATTCAGGAAGTCCTGGAAAATTGCTTGCACCGGCTCACCGGCCAGGAAGTGCGGTTGCACGGCTCCGGCCGGACTGACGCCGGGGTGCATGCCCTGGGGCAGGTGGCGCATCTTGTCACCCAGGCGGCGCTGCCCCTGGGGGCCTTCCGGGAGGGTCTGAACAGCCTGTTGCCCCGGGAAATCGCCGTCCTGGAGGCCCGGGAAGCACCCCCGACCTTCCACGCCCGCTACGACGCCCGGGCCAAGACCTACGAATACCGCATCTTAAACCGCCCGGTCCCCTCTCCCCTGCACCGGCATAGATGCTGGTGGCTGGCCAAACCCCTGGACCCGGGGCGCCTGCAGCAGGCCACCGCGTTTATCGTGGGGGAACACGACTTCAGCAGCTTCCAGGCCAGCGGCGGCTCGGTAAAATCCGCCGTCAGAAACGTGATGGCGGCTCATTGGGAGGAGAGGCCCGGCGGCTGGCGATATTTTCGCATTACCGCCAACGGCTTCTTGCGGGGCATGGTCCGGGCCCTGGTGGGCACCCTCGTGGAGGTGGGATGGGGGAAGCGGGTCCCGGCGGACCTGAAAGGTATACTGGCCGCCAGAGACCGCCGCCTGGCCGGTCCCACTGCCCCGGCCGCCGGTTTATACCTGGTGGAGGTCATATACGATACTGCCCTAACCCTCTAAAGCCGCCTCTTCCCTTGCAGTGCTATCCCTGCGTCGGCCTGGGAGCCAAGGGGGCGGCCCCCCGGTCATGAAATTATTTTCTTCGGGCAGGCACGGGGGCCTGCCCCTACGGGGGATTTTCATGCTATCATATTTTCCTCGGGCAGGCACGGGGGCCTGCCCCTACAGGGTAACACAGTATCAGTCGGTGATTGCCGGGTTCGTTTTAAAGGGGGTGTAGAGCGGGTCGCCGATGAGGACCTGGCGCCAGGAGAGGTAGGGCGTGGTGCGGAAATAGACCTCCAGGAGGGGGAGGCGGCCGCTGAGGAGCAGCGGGAAAAACTCGTCGGGGAGGGGGAAGGAGGACAGGTAGGGTTCGGCCACGGGCCCCAGGGTGGCGGCCACGCCTTTTTCCAGGAGCCGCTTGCACCAGACGTTGCTGCCGGGCTGCCGCAGGGTGGCGCACTCGGAGCTGGCCACGTGGAAGGCCACGGCCCCGGGCTGCCAGGTGAAGGCGTCCACGTAATGCCGCAGGGAGTACCAGCCCACGTAGAGGGCGGCCTGGGGGGAGGACCCGGGCAGAAAGAGGGCCGGCTGATTATCCAGGATTACGGTGAGGGAGGTCTGCTGTTTCATGAGGTCGGCGAGGCGGCGCAGGCGGCCGTCGAAGCGGCCGTAGGCATCGGCCTCGGGGCCGTCGGGCAGCCCCCGGGCGTCGATATAAAAGGCGCCGCTGAGGCCGGTCTTTTCCACGGCCAAGGCATCGTCCACCAGGCGTTTGGCGATGGCCGGGGTGGGGCCGTCCAGGCGCCCCACCATCAGGGTGTCTTGCCGCAGCCCGGCGATGAAGGGCAGCCGGTCATGGCCCGGCAGAAAGGGATTGGGCAGCCAGCGGGCCGTCTGATACTCTCCGGCCAGGGCCAGGGTGAGTTCGCTGTCCACCGCCGCCTTGGTCTGGGGGTTGCGGTAAATCTCGGCCGCCTCCTCCCAGAAGAGCAGCTCCCCCAGGAGGCCGTCGGTGTGGCGGACGGAGGGGGCCAGCTCCAGGGCGGTCTCCGGCACGATGCCCCGGAAGGCGGCTTCCTCCTGCCCGGTCTTCAGGAGCGCATAATACTGCAGCTGGGGCGGCAGCGGCGGGGGCGGCCCGCCCCGGCGCTTGCGGACGCTCCGGAGGTAGGCGTCATACTCCGGCCCGGAACCGGCCAGTTGAATGATCTGGGAGGCCACCGCGGTCCGTTTCAGATCGAAGCCCGGGCGGGGCGGTTTCTGCTCCAGGAAGTTCAGGGCCTGCTCCAGGGTCTGCCGGGTCCGGCGCACCACCTCCGCTGAGGGGGGGACCTCGGCGGGGGCGTGATCCTGGCCGGTGAGCAGGGCCTGCAGCCGGAGGTTGAGACGCCAGCAGAGGTCGGTGAGCTCCCGGGCCTTGGCCTGGGCCAGGTTAAGAAACTCCTGGTCCTGGTTGAACCAGCGGGAAAACAGGGGATCGTCCACCCGCAGGGGGATACCGTAGACCAGGAGCACGGCCGGCTGCCGGCCCGCGGCCTGGAACTGCCGGACCCTGGCCCGCACCGGCCCGGCCAGCTGCTCCTCGTAGTCCTCCCGGCTCATGCCCTCACCGGTGGATACGTCCACGGCCAGGAGGTTTTCGGACGGCACCTGACGCTGGCCGGCATAATACTGCGCCACCTCCCGGCTCTGCGGCAGATTGCGGTTATAGACGATGATCAGATCTACGGGGCTCAGGGCCAAAGCCGGGGAGGGGGCGAACGTTAGAGCCAGCCAGACGAAGAAGGCCAGGAGGGTAATGGGTTTCATGGGTATATAGTCTCTCCTCGCTCCCGAGGGCAACCTGGAGGCGAGGAAATGATTTTCATTTAAGCAGGAGCACAGACCTCCAGGTCTGTGCCTTAGGGCGCCGATCAGGAGATCGGTGCTGCCGAGTTTACTTTTTTTCCTTCAGGAGAAAGATTTAACCTAAACTAGGCGATTTGTAGCCGCAACCTTTAGGTTGCGCTTAGTTGCCGAATACCAATCAGGTCGTTCCTTTCGCAGGCTAAAGCCTGCGGC
>VGSX01000249.1 GCA_016874895.1 Deltaproteobacteria bacterium | reverse complement strand
CGGCCCGGGAAATCATCCTGGAGATCATCTCCCGGGCCCTGGCCGACCCCACCCTGGACTGGCTGGAGATTCAGATCCAGATCGGCAAGGCCCTGCGGAAATATTTCTTCAAACTGCTGGAGCGGCGCCCCATGATCCTGCCGCTGATACTCACCTTATGAGAGGGTTTCCGGTTTTTCCATATAAATCTCTATGTAGGGGCAGGCCCCCGTGCCTGCCCTCCTTGTAGGGGCCGGCCCCCGTGCCTGCCCTCCTTGCCGGCCCCCGTGCCTGCCCGAAGAAAATATTTTCATGACTGGGAGCCCAATCTTTAGGGCGGTATTTGACGTTTCAGCTTCAATACCCCTGAATACCGGTCAGGCATAGTCCGACTATCATTGACTCACCCTGTAAAGATTGTTATTTTATAAACATAAATCTTCGAGAAACCATTTAGCCAGAGGCTGATCGGCTCGAAAATCCCGGACCGATTAAAATATGCCCCCCAGAGACGCAGAGATCAGCGGGAAAGAACTCTGCGCCCTCTGCGTCTCTGCGGTGCAAGAAGCCAGGGCATGAACGAGCCCACCCGTTATCCAAGACGGAAACCCTTGCCAAGGAAATTTTGATATGAGTAAAGTCATCGATATTGAAAAGCGCTTACAGATGGAGCAGAAAAAGAAGGCCAAAGTGGAAAAAGCCAAAAAACTGGAGTTTATCCGCAAATTCCTCCAGTGCAAGCGCTGTCTGGCCCGGTGCTCCATGTGCGGCGTCCAGTTCGACTCCCAGGAGATGTACAAGCGCTATCACGGTCCTTACCGTTTCTGCACCGGTTGCCAGGAGGAATATGATGAGTTCCTGCGAGTCAAGGAGAAGGGGGAGGACACCACCTATTACTGGCACAACGAGGAGTGGCTGGCCATCTGGCAGGACTGGGTCAATTACCAGGAATCATTAAAGAAGTATACCGAATCGGAGGAATTTATCGAACTGCTCCGGGAGGTTGACTGGCACTAGCAGGGCCATCCCTCTCCCGGATCAGCGTTGCAGGGGGTTTATTGGGGCTCGCCCAAGCGATAGACGTGCTGCAGGATCTCCATGGCCAGATTAAAGGCGTTATCCTTTTGGATCACCAGTTCCATCTTATCGCCGGTGGTGGGATAAAAGACGATTTTCACCAGTTTGTCCGGCTTCTGGGCCACGGTGATCTCGCCTTTGGGTTCAAAGGTCGCAAAAGTCCGATGCTGTCCGCTCATATTTATTTCTCCTCTCGTAAATAATCCAGTTGCAGCCTCAGGCATCCGAATGTAAGCTAACGGTCTTAATTTTTAAACTAGAACCCGCTTTATTTCAACCTTAATAATACCAGGGTCAGGTGAAAATGCAATAAAGCAACACCCCGTTTCTCTCAAAATACTGCATTATTCACCGGGAGCCGAAAACCTGGAAACTGAAAACCAAATTTGGTGACATTCTATCCGAAAACCTACGATCTCATCGTGGTGGGGGCCGGACATGCCGGCTGCGAAGGGGCCCTGGCTGCGGCCCGCATGGGCCTGGAAGTCCTGGTGTTCAATCTGAATCTGGACACCATCGCCCATATGGCCTGCAACCCGGCCGTGGGGGGGCTGGCCAAGGGCCATCTGGTCAAGGAGATCGACGCCCTGGGCGGCCTGATGGGCTTCCTGGCGGACCAGACCGGGATCCAATTCCGGCTCCTGAACACCTCCAAGGGGCCGGCGGTGCGCGGCACCCGGGTGCAGTGCGACAAACAGTCCTATCGTCTGGCCATGAAGGCCTACTTGGAGCAGGAGCCCCGCATCCAGATCCGGGAAGCCATGGTGGACCGCCTCCTGGTGGAAGACGGCCGGGTCCGGGGTGTTCTGGAATCCTACGGGCTCTGTTACCTGGCCAAGGCCGTTCTGATTACCACGGGTACGTTTTTAAACGGCCTGATTCATATCGGGCCGCATCAGACCCCGGCCGGCCGGGCCGGGGAGTTCGCCTCCACCAGCCTGGCGGAAAACCTGCGGGAACTGGGTTTTCACCTGGGCCGCCTGAAAACCGGCACCCCACCCCGGCTGCGGGCTGCCAGCATAGATTTTAGCGCCATGGCCCGTCTGGAGGGCTCGGACCAGGCCCGACCGTTTTCCTGGCGGACCCCGTCAGTCAACCGGCCGCAGGTTTCCTGCTTTGTCACCCACACCACTGCGGCCACCCACCGCTGGGTCAAGGATAATATCCAGCATTCTCCCCTCTATAGCGGCGTCATCAAGGGAATCAGCGCCCGCTACTGCCCCTCCCTGGAAGACAAGGTTATGCGTTTTAGCGACAAACCCTCCCACCAGGTGACTTTGGAGCCCGAGGGTTTGCAGACCCAGGAGATTTACGCCAAAGGGCTGGGGAACTGCCTGCCGGTGGACATCCAGTTAGCCCTGTTCCGCAGCGTTCCCGGCCTGGAGGAAGCCGAAATCATGCGGCCGGCTTATGCCATCGAATACGATTACGTCCACCCCACCCAGCTCCTCCCCACCCTGGAAACCAAGGCGGTGCGGGGTCTTTTCCTGGCCGGGCAGATCAACGGCACCTCGGGCTACGAGGAGGCCGCGGCCCAGGGGCTGTGGGCCGGGGTCAATGCCGCCTGCCAGGTTCTGGGGCGACCGCCGTTTCTGCCGGACCGCTCCCAGGCCTATGTGGCTGTTTTGGTGGACGATCTGGTGACCAAGGGCACGCGGGAGCCATACCGGATGTTTACTTCCCGGGCCGAATATCGCCTCCTGCTCCGGGAGGACAACGCCGACCAGCGCCTGACGGAAATGGGTTTTGAACTGGGATTGGTGGACCGGGAAGCCCTGGAGGCCCTGGAGGAGAAAAAGCGCCGGATCCGGGAGGAGGAGGCCAGCCTGGCCGGGAAAAAGTTTTTCCCCCGGCCCGAGGTCAACCGAGCATTGCAGGAACGGGGGTCCAGCATCTTGAAAGAGCCGACGCCCTGGCTAAAATTGCTCAAGCGGCCCGAACTGGACCTGGCTTTTCTCTACGCCCTGGCCGGCGAGACGCCCCCGTCGCCCCCGGCCATTATCGAACAGGTGGAAATTAAATATAAATATGATGGATATATTAATCGTCAGCTGGAAGCGGTAAAGCAGTTTGCCGATCTGGAGAGGAAACGTCTGCCGGTGGATTTCGACTACGACGCGGTCCCCGGCCTTTCCAACGAAGTACGCCAGAAATTAAAAGACATCCGCCCCCTTTCCCTGGGCCAGGCGGCCCGCATCTCCGGGGTTACGCCGGCGGCGGTGGCTATTCTGCTGGTTTATCTGAAACGCTGGCCGGCCTCCCGGACTCCCTCGCCCCCGACGGCTGGAGTCGGCCCTTGAAATCTCCCTATGCTGTGTAGTGTACCTTTTTACTCCTGCCGAGGCGCATTCCGCAATAACTGATCGATTTCCCAATAGTTCTGATAAAATTGGACTCCCACTTCGTAACGCCCCCTGGTGGGGGTTATTTTGGACCACAACACTCGTCCCCTTACCTGAAAGACCTTGTTGGCTTCCGGCAAGATGAACTTCAGGGAAATCTGGGTCATAAAGGGAGGCAAAAAGTGAAGTTCAACCCGGGCGCCGTTACTGCTCAGGTCCAGAATTTTGAGGCCCTTGGCCGGGGCGCCGTTAATTTCCAGTAATTCTCTATTAATAACATATCTTCGGGCTCGGCGTTGCTCTCTCATCTCTCTCTTCTTGGCCACCAGGCCCATAATTTCTTTATGTTTAGTGTATTCCTTTATCCTGCGAGAGGCGATTGCCGCTGCTTCCTCCTGGTCAGTCGGTTTACCCGGAGAAACTCTCTTTTTCTGATCTTCCATATGGCCAGTTCTCTAAGATGTCAGTAGCTGCGCCCATCCGGGTTCGAAGCGTATCCAGGGCAAACCCGGTTTTGCTCAAAAAATCCATTTCACCTTATTGTATTTATCGGCACAAAATTTCTGACACTGAAATATGGCCAGAGACAGAACTGACTATTTTTTGCGAGACTTCAACCAATTGCTGCCAGCCATCGGCTGAAAAAGTCAAGAAAGCCTGATAAGCCTTATTTTTTCAAGATTCCCAGGTCGTTCCCATCGTAAAGGGCAAAGGTGTAAACCGCCGCTGCCCTGTTTCCCCGGCTTGCCGACCTAGAAGAACTTTCGCCAGAGGTAAGCTTATTCTATCTCCGGGAGTGACTTTTTCTCCTTATAGCCCGCATACCTGCCGGAATTGCTCGAGTTCTATCTTGTAATATTTCAGCCAGCGGTAAATCGTCTTGGTGCATACCCCGAGCTTCCGGGAAATGGCCGAAATATTCCCCTGTTCCAACCGCAAAAGCTCCACCAGTTCAGTTTTGGGCGGTCGGGTGGGAAGAGTGGCAATGTCGTCCTCCGGGGAGGATTCACGCCGGCAGGGCACCGGCTCCACACAGTCCAGCATCACTTCATTGATGGCCACCTCCTCCCGCAGCAGCACTGCCCGGGCAATAACGTTTTTCAGTTCCCGGACATTCCCCGGCCAGGGATGGGCCAGCAACTTTTTCTCCACCTGGTTGGACAGGTAGACCGGCCCCAGACCATAATCCTGGGCTGTCTGGATGGCAAAATAATTCGCTAAAAATAAGATGTCGGTTGGCCGTTCCCGCAGCGGCGGCAGATGGAGCAACAGGGTGCTCAGGCGGTCATACAGATCCCGGCGAAAACTCCCTCGCAGCATCAGCCCCCTTAAATCCTGGTTGGTGGCGGCAATGAGGCGAACCTCGACGGCAACGGGGCTTTCACCTCCCAGCGGCTCGATTTCCCCCGATTCCACCGCCCGGAGAAGCCGGGGCTGCACTGACAATGGCAGGTCACCGATCTCATCCAGAAACAGAGTCCCCTGATGGGCCAGTTCGAATTTTCCCTTTTTGGCCCGGTGCGCATCCGTAAAAGCCCCCCGCACATGCCCGAACAATTCGCTGTTGGCCACTGTTTCCACCACGGCGGCGCAGTTAAGCTTGATAAACTCCCGCCCCCGTTGCGGACTGTAAGCCCAAATGGCCTCTGCCGCCAACTCCTTGCCGGTGCCGGGTTCGCCGGTGATCAATACCGGCAGGTCGGTGCGGGCATACAGGGGAATAAGATTGAGAATCTTTTGGAAACGCGCATCCTGGGTCAGGATGGGTTTCTTAAGGGTAAGCAACGAAGTGAGAAAAGAGTTGCCGCCGGCAATATTCGTCAATGCAGATTTGCGAACCTTTTCATTAAGCTGCAATCCTGCCGGCGGCTGGCCTCGGCGATCCGTCCTGATCGTTGTCATGGTTGCCTCCTTGCAACTCCGAGTTCAACGCAATGTTAACTTAATTAAAAGATACCTATCTGAAATTAACCATAATAGTTTTTTCTTATACATCAATAGATTTGAGTTGTAAATATTATTTT
>VGSX01000248.1 GCA_016874895.1 Deltaproteobacteria bacterium | reverse complement strand
CCTGGATCTTGTCGTGGGTGCGAACCTGGCGAGTGAGCCGGTCCAGGTAGGTTGGCACATCCATGCCCTCGATGGTGTGATATAACCGTCGGGCCACGCCGCCCAACTCCTTATCCTTCTCGATGATCACCGTCTCAAATCCTTGCTGGGCCAGGCTCAGGGCCGCCGTCATCCCGGCCACGCCCCCGCCCAGCACCACGGCCCGGGGGTTGATCTCCAGTCTTCTTTCCACCAGCGGTCGTAAAATACCGGCCCGGGCCACGGCCATGCGCACCAGGTCCTTGGCCTTATGGGTGGCGCTGACGTGGTCCTGTTGATGCACCCAGGAATCCTGGTCCCGGATATTGGCCATCTCGAAGAGGTATTTGTTCAGGCCGCAGGCCCGCATGGTATCCTGGAAAAGGGGCTCATGGGTCCGGGGCGAACAGGCCGCCACCACCACCCGGTTGAGCTTCTCCTCCAGCATGACTTTTTTGAGCTTCTCCTGGTTGTCCTGGGAGCAGGTAAACAGGCTGTCGGTGGCGAAAACCACGCCTGGGAGGGTGGCGGCATACTCGGTTACCTCCTTGACGTCCACCACCGCAGAAATATTAATGCCGCAGTTACAGACAAAAACCCCGATGCGGGGCGGTTGCCCGGCGACGTCCTGCTCCGGCGGCAGTTGCCGGTCCTGAATTCGAGTGCCCCGGGCCTCTGCCAGGTCAATGGCCGCGGCGCAGGCCGCAGCACTGGCCTCGGTCACCGAGGCCGGGATGTCCTTGGGGCCCGGCAACAGGCCGCAGGTATAGACCCCGGCGCGGGAGGTGCTCACCGGGGCGGAGCCCTCGGTTAACGCAAAGTTGTAACGGTCCAGGGCAATCCCCAGCTTTTCGGCCATGGCCACCGTGTCCTGGCCCACCTCCAGGCCCACCGAGAGCACCACCATATCAAAATGCTCCCTGTGGAATTCGCCGGCTTCGGTGACATAGTCCAGGTTCAACCCGCCGTCCAGGGCCGGATCAATAGTATGCACCCGGCAGCGGTGGAACCGGACCCCGAACTCCTCCCGGGCCCGGTTGTAATACTTTTCGAAGTCCTTGCCGTAAGTGCGCATATCCATGAAGAATATGGCCGTTTCCAGGGGTTCGGCGCTGTGCTCTTGGGCCACAATGGCCTCTTTGATGGCGTACATGCAGCAGACCCCGGAACAGTAGCCGTTTTTACAGCGGTTGGTGTTGCGGGAGCCGACGCACTGCAGCCAGGCGATCTTCTTGGGCTCCTGCTTGTCGGAGGGCCGCACCAGATGGCCCAGGTAGGGACCCGAGGCGCTCAGGATGCGCTCGAACTCCAGGCTGGTGACCACGTTGGGGTGCCGGCCGTAGAGATAGATATCCGCCGCTACACCGGGATCATAGGTCTTGGCTCCCGGTGCCAGGATCACCGATCCCACCTCCAGGGTGTGGGTAACGGCCTGCTGCTGGTGGGCCACAGCCTCGGCCGGGCAGGCGGCCACGCACAGGAGGCATTCGGAGCAGATGCCGCAGTTCAGGCAGCGCTCGGCCTCCCAGGCGGCCTGTTCCGGGGAATAGCCTTTTTTCACCTCCTCAAAACAGGTGCAGCAGATTTCATGGGGCAGTTGCGGCATCACGGCCCGGGATTTTTTCTCCTCGTGCAGCGGGATGCCGGCCCAGTTCTGCAGGGTCTTGGCTTCCTCGGAAATTTCCCGGCCCGCAGCCATATCCTGGCCCTGCAGGAGACGGTCGATGGATTCAGCCGCTTCTTTGCCCCCGGCCACTGCGCCGATGGCGATCCAGGGGCCTACATGGACATCACCGGCCGCAAAGACGCCGGGGCGGGAGGTCTCGTAGGTGATCTCATTGACCTCAATGGTGCCCCACTTTGTCGTTTTGATGTCGGTCCCCTCCAGGCATTTCAGATCGGCCCGCTGGCCGATGGCCGGGAGGATCATGTCGCAGTCCACCACGAATTCGGAACCGGGGATGGCCACCGGCCGCCGCCGGCCCGAATCGTCCGGTTCCCCCAACTCCATGCGGATACATTTCAGGCCAGTGACCTTGCCATCCGCCACCACCACTTCCAGGGGGGCCACCAGATACTGGATGGCAATGTCTTCGCAGGCCGCTTCGTCGATCTCTTCTTCATTGGCCGGCATCTCGGCCCGGGTGCGGCGGTAGAGGATGACCACCTCGGCCCCCAGCCGTTTGGCGGAGCGGGCCACGTCAAAGGCCACGTTGCCGCCGCCGATGACCGCAATCTTTTTTCCCACCGGAGGGTTTTTGCCTAAATTGAGGTCCCGGAGCCAGGCTACGCCCTGCACCACCCCCTGGGCCTCTTCTCCGGGGATGTCCAGTTTCATGCCCACGTGGCAGCCCAGGCCCAAAAAGATAGCCTTATAGCCCTCCTGGCCGAGACTATCCAGGGTAAAATCCCGGCCCAGGGCCGTATTGGTCTTGATTTCCACGCCCCAGCGCTTGATGTGTTCCACTTCCTGGTCCAGGACGCGCTTGGGCAGGCGGTAATCCGGGATGCCCACCCGGATCATGCCGCCGGTCACCGGCAGGGCCTCAAAAACGGTCACCGGGTAGCCCCGGCGGGCCAACTGGTAGGCGCAGGACAGCCCGGCCGGGCCGGAGCCCACCACCGCTACCCGGTCCGTTTGTTTAGGCACGTCTGGGATTGCCAGCTCACTGAGGTCTACCTGATCCGCGGCAAAACGCTTCAGGTTGCAGATGGCGACGGGTTCGTCCACTTCCACCCGCCGGCAGACGGCTTCGCAGGGATGGGGGCAGACCCGCCCCAGCACCCCCGGCAGCGGCAGGTCCTCCATAATGAGCTTCACCGCTTCCTGGTACTTCCCCATTTTGATGAGCTGGACATACCCCTGCACCGTGATATTGGCCGGACAGGCGGTGACGCAGGGGGCCCGGTCCAGCTTCTCGATGGCGAAAGTCCCCGGCACGGCCTGGGGATAACGCCGGTAGGCCGCCTTTTTGAGGGACAGGTTCACATCGAATTCATTGCCCAGGGACACCGGGCAGACTACGGCGCACTCGCCGCAGCCGGTGCACTTGGTCCGGTCGATGTAGCGGGGCTGTTGCACCACCGTGGCGGTGAAATTCCCCACCTCGCCCGTCAATTCGCTGAGTTCGCTCAGGGTGAGCAGTTCAATGTTGGGGTGTTGGCCGCATTCCACCAGTTTGGGGGAGATAATGCACATGGAACAGTCGTTGGTGGGAAAGGTCTTGTCCAATTGCGACATGGTCCCCCCAATGGCCGAGGCCTTTTCCACCAGATAGACGAAAAATCCTGAATTGGCCAGGTCCAGGGCCGCCTGAATACCGGCCACGCCGCCACCCACCACCATGACGGAACCGACGGTGTTTGAGTCTGTCTTGGCCATGATCTTTATTCTCCTAAAATATTGGGGAGTTTGTCCTCCCAGCCGATGGTGGCCAGGAGCACCCCGGCATAACCGGCCTCCCGGATGGTGCCCAGCAGTTCAGAAGCGATGCGGACACATTCCCGGGTTTTGTCCGGGGCTCTCTGGATGCGGGTGATGAGATTCTCCGGGATGTTCACGTGATCCATATGCCGCTGGATGTAGCGGGCCATGCCCACCGATTTCAAAAGCAGCACCGTGGGAATAATCTTGGGATTGAGCTCGGCCACTCGCTTGCTGAAGCGGGTAAGATTCTGGAGGTCGAAAACCGGCGGCGTCAGGAAAAATTCGGCTCCCGCGGCCATTTTCTTTTCCAGTTGGTCGATTTCCAGGTCCAGCAGTCCCCCGCTGGCCCCGGCGTTGACCACCGAGCCGATGCAGAAGGAGGGAGCCCCCTTCAGTTCGATGCCAGCCATATCCCGGCCGCCCTGGAGCTTCTTCACCGCCTCCAACAGTTCCAGGAGATCCACGTCATTCACCGCCCGGGCCCGGTGATGGTCCCCGAAACTCGGGTCCTCCCCGTTCACGGCCACAACATTGCTGATGCCCAGGGCGGCCGCGGCCAGCAGATCGGCCTGCAAGGCCAGACGGTTGCGGTCCCGGCAACAGGCCTGCAACACGGTCTCCAAACCTTTGCCCTGCAAGAGCATGCACCCTCCCAGAGAACTCAGGCGCATGACGGCGTTGCTCATTTCCGGGACGACAAAGGCGTCCACCTTGCCTTTTACCCGCATGGCATTTGCCACCATATCCGCCACGTCCACTCCCTTGGGCGGATCTATTTCCGCCAGGATGACGAATTCCTGCGAGTCCAGCTTATCTTTGAGGCTCATATAACCCCTCCGGCTGAGATTTTATTGCTACAGTGCGTCTCCTTCGCCAGGTTTACAGTGCTGCCTGAGGGGCGGGCTCGGTATAGCCGCCCCCGGATGGTCAGGCGGTTTCCGGTTTTCAGTTTCCGGTGTTAGGTTTTAGGTTTTGGATAATTATTATTTAATCCAATAAGTTACCAACCACCTAGGACAGTTATTAAAATCGGCCGGCAGAGTGGTGTTTTAAAGTTCGGTCGGGGGCGGAGGCTGGAAGAAAAATCCCTGAGGGGAACGAAATCGGAAAGGGAGCGTGCGCGTGCGAGTGATTGCCTGCCTGTTTCGGGTAACGTCAGCAATCCGGGAATGGTCCCGGGGAAGAGAGGAACGCGGGGCTGAAAGCAATCTCGATGAAAAAGGGGAATGGGGATGAGGCGCAGGTTGAGGCCGTGGGTCAGGAAACCCGCCTTCCCGGAGAAATCCCTCGGTGATTTCGGAATCTCAACCATACGGCTCCCCCCTTTGGGGTGAAATATAGGGGATGAGAAACTCACTCGACCCGGATCATGGCCGTTGTGAGCCTCGGAGTCTTTAAGTCGCTGTCGTAGTCACCAATCGCAAGAACCTGAGTTTGGGCCCAGCGGCCGGTTTGAAAAATCTTAAAAACTTTTTAGAATGAAAAATGCACATAATTTCTATCTATACTAGAATTTTTTAAATTGCAATAAAATTCTACTTGATAATTATATATTTTTAATATACCGTTTAATCGGCTCAGGTTTTTCATCCCCCGCGGCGCCCGTCTTACCCGACCTCGTGCGGAAGCCTTCTTTCCTGGCAGTGAACGCACCTGGGAGCCTCCCTCTCATCCCGGTGCTTCTGGTTTTGGCTGTAATGCCTCACTTAGTAGGAGGGCCGCCATGAAGATGTGCACCAAAAGCCGGTATGGCCTGCGACTCATGATGGATATGGCTCGCCATTACCGCCAGGGACCGGTGCAATTGGGGGAGATCGCCAAACGTCAGGATATCTCGGTGAAATATCTCGAGCAGATAATCATTCCCCTGAAAAAGGCGCACTATATCACCTCCCTGAGGGGCCGCAAAGGAGGCCATATCTTAAACAAACCCCCGGAAGAAATCTCCGTGGGGGAGATCGTGGCTCTTTTGGAAAAAACCACC
>VGSX01000247.1 GCA_016874895.1 Deltaproteobacteria bacterium | reverse complement strand
CGTGGGCCAGGAAAAGATGAAACTTGCCCTTATTCTCAACGTCATCAATCCCACCCTCTCCGGCGTCCTTATCCGGGGAGAAAAGGGCACGGCCAAATCCACGGCAGTGCGGGCCCTGGCAGACATCCTGCCGGCCATCGAAGTGGTGCAGGACTGCCCCTTCCAGCTTTTCCCCGGCGAAGAGCTGGAGGTCTGCCGGGGTTGTCCCCAGGTGGAGTGCAGCCGGCGCATGCTTAACCATGAACCGGTGGCCACGGTTTCACGGGGCATCCGGGTGGTAGAGCTGCCGGTGGGGGCCACCGAAGACCGGGTCGTGGGCACCATGGACCTGGAACACGCTTTAAAAAAGGGTGAAAAGCAGATTGAGCCGGGTATACTGGCCGCGGCCCACCGGGGCATCCTCTATGTGGACGAGGTCAATCTCCTGGATGATCATGTGGTGGACGTGCTTTTGGACTCCGCCGCCATGGGGGTGAACACCATCGAACGTGAGGGGGTCAGTTTTTCCCACCCGGCCCGCTTCACCCTGGTAGGCACCATGAACCCGGAAGAAGGGGAATTGCGTCCCCAACTCCTGGACCGTTTCGGCCTCTGCGTGCATATCGAAGGGATCTCTGAACCAGAGGCCCGGGTGGCTATTATGGAGCGACGCCTGGCCTACGACGAGAACCCCGAGGCCTTCTGCCTTCCCTGGGAAGAAGACTCCCGGCAGTTGGTGGACCGGATCGAGGCGGCCCGCCGACTTTATCCCCAGGTGACCATTGACCAGAGCCTGCTTTATGAAATAGCCGCCTATTGCCTGGACGTAGGTGTGGACGGCCACCGGGGCGACATTATTATCCTGAAGGCTGCCAAGACGTTGGCCGCCTTTGCAAGCCGCCTAGCCGTAACCAGGGCTGACATCGACACCGCGGCCGAACTGTCCCTGCCACACCGCGTCCGCCGCCAGCCGCTCCAGGATATAGTGGTGGATGTTGAACGGCTGCGGCGCCACCAACACTCCCACCAGGCGGCCAAGCCATGATCGAAATCGTTGACTTGGTGAAAGAATACAAAACCACCAAGGCACTCAGGGGTATTGATCTTGTGGTAAACAGTGGTGAGCTGTTCGCCTACCTGGGCCCCAACGGCGCCGGAAAAACCACTACCATAAGGATATTAACCGGGCTTACCAGGATTACGGTCGGCAGGGCCCGGCTTAACGGGCATGATGTTGCCAAAGAGAGCCTGGCGGCAAAACAACAGTACGGTCTGGTGCCTCAACATATCAATTTAGACAGCGATTTGACCGTGTTTGAAAATCTTCTGGTTCATGGCTGCCTCCATCATATGCCGCGTCGGTCGGCCAAACAACGCATCGATCACTTGCTCTCCTATATCGATCTTAGCGAAAAACGAGATACTCTGGTCAAGCATCTTTCCGGGGGCATGAAACGGCGGGTCCTGATAGCCCGTGCTCTGATGCATGCGCCCAAAATTCTGTTTCTGGATGAACCCAGTGTGGGCTTGGATGCAAATATCCGCCGGCGCATCTGGGCCCTCATCAAAAAGATTCAACAGGAGGGAGTTACTATTTTCCTGACCACCCATTATATTGAGGAGGCTGAATTTTTAGCCGATAGAGTGGCTTTCCTTGATCAAGGCAGGATCGTGGCCCTGGACACTCCCCAAAACTTAATGGCCGGCATCGGCTCCTGGGCCATGGATCAACTTGTGGCAGACAATATGCACACCCTCTATTTTCATTCTCAAGAGGATGCCAAACACTATGCCGCAGGGTTAAAAAACGGCTTTGCCATCCGTCGGGTGAATCTTGAAGATGCCTTCCTCTCTCTCACTGGGAAAAAAGTCATATGATGCGCGGCTGGATGGCGGTTTATTTTCGTGAAATGCTGATTTTGAGGCGGCGGCTGTCCCGGCTGATGATTGCCTGGGCGGTGTCCCCCCTGCTCTACCTGGTTGCCTTCGGTTATGCCATGGGAAAAAATGTCGTCATCCAAGAACACAGTTATCTTGAGTTCCTCATTCCCGGACTGGTGGCTATGGCCAGTATGACTCAGGCCTTTGCCATCGGCAGCGAAATCAATATTGCCCGTTTTTATTGGCATATCTTTGAAGAGTTTCAAACCGCGCCGATAAGCAATGCGGCCTATGTGCTGGGAGAAGTACTGGCAGGCATGACCCGCGCCCTTCTGGCCAGCGGCCTGATCCTTATCTTGGGGATCCCTTTTGGTGTCCTGCTTTCCTACAATCTTTTCTTCTGGCTGGCTCTAGTGTTGAACAGCCTGGTTTTCGCCTCCCTGGCGGTGGCGGTGGCCATGCTCATTCAATCCCACGCCGACCAGGCTTTACTCAACAGTCTGATTATCACGCCCATGGCGTTTCTGGGGGGCACCTTCTTCCCCCTTGACCACCTTCCCTGGTGGGCCCAGAAAATCCTCTACCTGCTGCCCCTGACCCACGCTGCCCAAGCGGTTCGCGCCTCAGCTTTCGGTGCCCAGCCAAACGTTGTTGACTATCTCATTCTGGCCACCATTGCTGGTTTGGCTTTTCTGTTGGCAATTCTAACCGTCAATCGCGCCAGGGATTAGAAATTATTTCACCCCGGGCTTCGGACGCTTAGGCAGTGCACTGGGCCGAGCCAGCGCTATCTTGCGGCTGTAAGTCCCGTCCAGCTAAAGCTGTAGAGGATGGTGGCCTATGGGGGGCTTCCCATAGAGGCCAGGCCGTATCCGGATCGCTTCGTATTAGGGCAGTAACAGCATTGGAATGGTTACATATTCGATTCTATTTTCAACTGACCACTGACCACTGACCACTTATCAGGTGGGGTGTGGGATTGAGCCACAACATTAGCCAGAAAAGCGGTGGGCCCCAAATGGACCAGAAACACACCCTGGTCGGTTTTCAGGTGCATAATCTGTGTCTGCCCGCCGGGTTTACCTTCCTCGGCCCGGCCCCCGCCCCGACGCCCTTTCCGGGTCAGGGTCTCCACTTTTTCCACCTGTCCCTGGAGGGTAACCACATTTTTAAGGTCATAAAATCGTCCGGGTTGGGCCCAAGCGGGCGCAGCCAAGAGCAGGACCGTCAAAGCCATTATGAAGGGACGGAAATATGGCATGGGTGATCTCCTCAAAAAAACGTGGGCGTTAAACGAGCCATCTTTCCTGTTCCCCATCCGCCTCTGGCGAGGGATTCATAGCGACTCCCTAAATTTCTAATATGCTGATATCTCGTCACTTATCCCCTCTCCCCCTTGGGGGAGAGGGTTAGGGTGAGGGGGACTTTAAGAAGGCGGCGCCATACAGCCGGGAGTCTGGCCGGTCCAGACCGGGACTCCCTGCCCGTCCCGGAGTTGGAAGGTCTGGCTGCCGGACTTAACCGTATTGGCCAGGATGACCTCTCCCTGGCGGGTCCTGATCTTCCCGCCGGTTATTTCCAGGACGTCACCGACTTTGGGCCGGAAGTGCAGCCCGGCCAGGAACTCCTCCGGGCCCAGATGCACCACCAGCTCGCCCTGGTCGGTTTTGAGGCGGGCAATCTGAGTCTGCCGGTTGTTTCGGGCCTGGCGCCCCTGACGGGTGATGGTTTCCAGTTTTTCCACTTGTCCTTGTACCGTAATGACTTTTTGGGGATCATAGGCCTTTCTCAGTTGGGCCCGAGAATCTGCCGGCAGTATGAGCACTGCCGCCATGAGACCCGCCAGTAAGAAAGGTTTGAGCAAGTTGAACATTCTTAGCCTCCTTAATTGGCTGGCGTCGGCGCGGGGGTCGGGGCAGGTGTCGGCGCCGGGCTGTCCGTTAAGTAAGGACAGCTGCCGTCGCGCAGGCGCTGCCGTTGGCGCTGGCCTCCCTGCCGCCCTTGGCCGGGCTGACCGGCCTGATATCGCGGCGAGCCGCTCTGGCCCTGGCCGGACTGATAATACGGGCAGGCTCCCATGCCGCCTCCCGGCCCCTGACCGCGACCCTGACCTCGGCCTTGGGCCAGGGCCAGGTCCGCCCCGGCCAGACCCAGGGTGAGAGCACATGCCATTATGCCGCCAAACCATTTCTTGAGTTTCATGTGAATTGCTCCTAGACGCTCTTGTTGAATTATGCAGGCCGAATGCCTGCTCAGAATAGTTTCACTTAATAATTCCTATACCGGACATCGCCACCGGAACTTAAGAGAGCTAAGGCTGGGGAGGAATCGGGGGGCCGCCCCAGCGCCCCCGGCCCTGGCGCCGTTCCCCCGGGGGACCGCAGGCGGGGCCGCAGAGGCGCTGTCCCACCCTCTGGAGAAGCATTTCCTGTTGCTGTGGGCGCAGGCGGTCTTTGAATTCCAGGAGGAAGCGGGCCATCTCCTGTTCCACATTGCCCTGGCTCCCGGCTATAGCCCTGATCTGGGCGTTCACCACCGTTTCATCGGGCTGGGACTGCTTCAAAAGCTCGAAAAGCTGCCGGCGCTGCTGGTCCAACTGCCGGTGCAAGGCTCTGAGCTCCTGCCGGTGCGACGGGACCCGCTGGCGCAAAAAGTGCTTTTGGTCCTGGTCCAACTCCAGGGATTCCAGAAATCGAAAAAAACCCTCCCTTGGTGGCGGCGCCACAACCTCCGGCGATGCTGCCGGCGGCTGGTAGCGGAAATATACCAAAGCCCCTATAGTCCCGAAATTGAGGGCCAGGGAGAAGATTACCAGATAGAGCAGCCAATCCCGTCTCATAACCCGTTCCCGTTTTCCAGGTCATAACTGGCCAGCATGGCGCCCAGGGAATTGGCCGGCGCCTCCTCAAAAACCTCCCAGACGATTTCGCCCTGACCTGGCCCAAAGCTTTGTTGTAATTCCACCCCGAGCTGGCCGCCTAAAAAGACGCCCACCAGGAGAGAGGCAGCCAGGGCCAGGTGCCGCCACCAGGGCCGGACTCGCCCCGGCAGGCGTTCCAACACCCGGGCTGAGAGGTCGGCCGGCGCCTTGACCGGCTCGGCAGCCAGCAACTCCCAGAGGTGCTGCCAGGCCTGATATTCCCGGCGGCAGGCCGGACAGGCCGCCAGATGCCGGGAAACCAGGTCCTCCTGGTCCGGGGGAAGTTCCCGGTCCAAATAGGCGGAGAAATAACTCTGCACCGTGCGGCAGTCCATGCTTCAAGCTCCCATAGTAAAAGGCGAAGGCGTATATCCTTGCCTTTACTCATTAAACACTTCACGAGAGGTAATCCGGCGCGGGCCGGAAATTTTTTTGTTATTTCCTCTACCCGAGTTGAACTCGGAAACAGGCCCAGGAAACCATAAACCTGAGAGAGTATAGGGAATTAACTATACCATTTTTTAGACCAAAGGGGGACCCGATCCTGACTCTCGAGAGATAAAGGAGGCATAATAAAAGGGAGGCCGCCCGGCCTCCCTGGGGTTAGTCTGGGAATGTTGGGTTATATGCACTTTGGTTGGGCAGGCAACC
>VGSX01000246.1 GCA_016874895.1 Deltaproteobacteria bacterium | reverse complement strand
GATCAGGCCAGTCGGCTGGTTGAGGCTGCGGGTAGTCTCAATGATCAGCTCCCGGAAGGCATCCGCCGCCGTGGCTCGCCGCTTCTCCGGTTTTTTTCCAGCCACCGCCTCAGCGCCTTTGGAGAGGAAATCTAGCCAGTCTTTGAAGTTGGTGAAGTTACCTGAAAAATGCTGCAGGAAACCCAGGAAACCCAGAACATAGGCCACCAGGGCCAAGGCCCCCAGCCGCCGCCATTCCACCGCCTTACTGAGGTAATCCCCCTGGTTTGCGGCGCTCATGGTTTCATCCTTACTCATTACCCATCACTCTCCCCGGCGGGCGGCAAGATCCGGTAACCCAGGGCCATAATGGTCTTCAAGGTTTCCATGGCCGCCCGCCGGTCGTAGGCCTTCTCCGACTCCGGCAGCTCCCCATACGGCACCAGGCAGGGATGTTCCTTCCTGGCGTCATGGCGCTGGGGACCGTAGCGCCAGCCCTCGGCCAACCGCTGACTGGCCCAGTTGTCATGGGCATTTTCCGCTAACCGCTCCCCCAGGGCCGTCAGGTCCGGAGGCAACTGGACGTTTGCCGTATCAAAGGGTTTGGGTTGGTATGACATGGAATTAGAAATCTCCTCAGGGGTTATACTGATTTCGTGTCACCGCTATTTGGTTGTCAAGAGGCCCCATCTGCCGATCCCTCACTCCGCCTCATCAGCAAAAAAATCCGGCGCCAGCTCCCGCAGCCGGGCCAGGATCTCGCCGTCGCATAAACCCATTGCCTTTAGCAACGCGGCATAATTGTCGACGAATGTCTGCAAGTTCGGGTGCAAGTGGCCGGTGGCACGGCTGCAGTTAAACAAAATAACCAGCCCCCGGCGCATGAGGGGCTCGGCCTCGGCCAGGCGGTTTGTGGCCTGGAGCAACTGCGCCAGGTTGTTAAGGGCATAAGCAACTTGGAGATGCTCGGTCCCCAGGCTTGCCTCAAAAATGGCCAGGGACCGGCGATACAAGGGCTCGGCTTCGGTCAGGCGGTTGGTGGCGTAGAGTAGCGCAGCCAGGTTGTTGAGGGAGGAGGCGAGTTCGGGGTGATTGGGCCCTAAGCCCGCCTCGTTAATGGCCAAAGCCCGTCGATATAGGGGCTCGGCCTCCTCCAGACGGTTGGTGTCCTCCAGCAACAAGGCCAGGTTGTTGAGATCCCGGGCGACATTGGGGTTGCCCGGTCCAAAGCTGGCCTCATCAATGGCCAAGGCTCTGCGATACAAGGGCTCGGCTTCGGCCCAGCGGTTGGTGGCACGCAGCAACTCCGCCAAGTTATTAAGAATTTTGGCGACTTCTGGATGGTTCGGCCCAAAGCTGGCCTCGTTAATAGCCAGAGCTCGGCCAAACAAAGGCTCGGCCTCGGCCAACCGATTGGTTGTCCGCAGCAGCTCTGCCAGGTTGTTGAGTGCCATGCCTACTTGAGGGTGCTCCGCCCCCAGGCTCTTCTCCCGAATTTCCAAGGCACGGCGATACGAGTTCCAGGCCTCGGCATAGCGGCCCGTGGTCTGCAGCATATAGGCCAAGTTGTTGAGGACCCGAGCGACTTCAAGGTGGCCCAGCCCAATGCTGGCCTCATAAATGGCCAGAGCCCAGCCGAACAACTGCTCGGCCTCAACCCAGCGATTGGTAGCGACGAACAGCCCAGCCAGGTTGCTGAGGTCTCTGGCGACCACGGGGTGGTCCGGCCCAAAGCTCTTCCCGTCGATGGACAGGGCCCGGCGCATGAGGGGCTCGGCCTCGGCCAGCCGGTTCGTGGCCTGGAGCAACAGCGCCAGGTTGTTGAGTTTTATGGCGACATCAGGGTGTTCCGGCCCTAAGCCCGCCTCGTTAATGGCCAGGGCCCGGCGCATCAGGGGCTCGGCCCGGGTCCATTCCGCCAGATGGTGCCAACGCATCCCGACCTGATTGAGCAGCCAGGCGGCTTTTTCATGCCCCTGGTCAGCCCAGAGGAGGGCCAGGGCCTCCAGGGGCTCCACCTCCCAGCGGGCCCCGGTCCATTGGGTGGTGTTTTCCAAAGCTGCATCGCGTTGTCCTACCAGGGTCTCCAGGGATTTTTGCCGTTCGGCCAATTCGTCTGAAGTCAGGCGCCCCCGGACCACCTCCTGGACCAGGCGATGCATGCGGACGAGTAGATGGCGTTCATCCTCCTCGGCGGTCCGGGTGGACTGCCAAAGTCTCAAACCCATGAGCTTACGCACCAGGCGGTTCCACTCCCCATCTTGGCCCATATCAGGAAAGTCTTGGGTGATCAGAGACCGGAGCCAGGGGAGGGGAATCTGATCGGCCGGGAGCAGGGCGGCGTACTGGACTGCCAACCCTTCCGGCGGCTCCAGGGGCTCCAGGGTTGGTTTGAGAAGGTGGGCCAGCAATTTTTCATGATTGTGGAGACGCAGATCAATATCTTCCCGACTTCCTAAATCATCCAGGGTGGGGAGGATTTTCCCGCGTAACTCTCTCAGGAACCCGGCATAAGTCAGATCCGGTTCATTGGCCAGGTGGATAGCCACTGTTTCCACGGCCAGGGTAAAGCCTTCCAAAGCCTTGGCAATCTCACGGGCTGTCTCGGCTTCCTCGGGGCTGGTGAACGGCCGGTGTTTTTCCAGGAGGCGCGCCGCATCGTTGATGGGCAGTTCATCCACCGGGAGCCAGGCCGTGGTCTGATGGGTTTGGGCCGCCACCCCGCTCAGGGCGCTGGGCGGCGGCAGCAGCCGGGTAGTGGCCAGGAGGTGGACCCGGTCCTGGGACAAATTAAGCTTCCCGAGCTGATCTTTAGACAGAAGCCGGTGCTGGGCGACGTTGTCCAGCACCAGGAGGACCCGCCCTTTTTCCTGGGTCCACTGGTCAAGACCGGCGCGCAGGCGGCGGAACTTGAGTTCGGGGTTCTTGCTCTCTTCGTCGCTGAACTGGATGTTTAAATCAGGCGCCAGGTCACAGAGCAGGTCCTGAAGGTCGGTTCGGTCCTCGGCCCGCAGGAGATAGCGCCCGCCTGGGTATTCGTGGGCAAAGGCGTGGGCATAGGTAAAAGCCAGCTCGCTCTTGCCCATGCCTCCCAAGCCGTGCACCGTGGCCACCACTCCCACCCGCCCCTCAAAGAGCATATCAAAGAGCCGGTTTAACTCGGTCAGCCTGCCGACGAAACAAGGGTTGTAGTCCGGCACCCTGTTTGGTGAGGCCGCGGCCCGCGCCACCCGTCCGGCCCGCTCCCGAATCTGCCTTTCCAGTTCGGCCAGCCTGTCCTTGAGACCCTCGTCGCGCAGGGCCTCCAAACCTTGGGGGATGAAGGGACGAAGATCGACCTGCCACTGGCGCCGCCTGAAGTTCTCCACCCAATCAGCCAGGTGCGCTGCCGGGGAATCCGGAAAGCCCGGCACCTCTACAAAATAAATGGGCGCGATGCCTTCCGAGAGGATGTGCTTGGAGATTTCATGGTCGATCCAGGCTTCCCATTCTTTCCGACACCAAGGGCTTTTGAAGTAGTTGGGTGAAAGAAAGGCAAGAAGTATCTTGGACTCCCGGAGATGGCGGAATATATGCCGCTGCCAATCGTCCATGGAACGGATTTCTTTTTTGTCAAAATAGACCTGTAGTTCCTGTCCCCCAGTGGCGCGGCGGTATTCTTCCTTCAGGGCCTCGATGAAGGCGGTGATCCAACCGGGCTCAGGGTCTCCGGGTTGAAAAGGCTCAGGGGGTTCGTTGTCCTTCCGGGCATAGCTGATAAATACATCGTAAGACATGGGAAAATAGTCCTTTCTTAGGCATGAATCCAAAAATCACTTTCACGTTCTCGAAGTTCCAGCGCGGTTTCCTCCCGGATTTCCCGGGCCAGGGCCTCAACCAGGGTCTGGCCGTAGTCCACCTTGCCGCCCGGCAGGCACCATTGCCCCGGCCCATAGGCCGTGGCAGCCCGCTGCAGCAGCAGAACCCGGCCCGCGGCGTCGGCGATCAGGGCCCGAACCACTGGAACAGGGTAAGGCTGGCAGAGATCGTTGGGCATAATCACCCTTAAGTATAAGTGAGCAATTATAGCCCAGTACAAACGACGGCTGCCAGAGTATTTATCTCTTTTTACGAGCTAATGGTTATATTTTTGATAGAAAATAATTTTAAGATACCGGCAGGTATGGCAAACATCCAAAAAATCAACAGGACAGCCGAGACCAATTCTCGGAGCATTTGCCAAGCTCGCTGCCCGGAGCTATCTTTATAACCAGAAGGTGGAGTATTTCACCGGATAAGCAATGCCTGGTATAATCATTTAAAAATGAAAATATCTGAAGGGAATTGTGTGCATATTCAGGCCGTGGTCTTCGACGTCTTCGGCACCTTGGTGCAGATCGGACAGAAACGTCACCCATATGGTCAACTTCTGGAAAAAATGTCCCATCTCGGCAGGAAGCCACAACCCAAGGATGCCGCTCGGATCATGTCCAACAACGTCGGCCTGGCCGGCACCGCTGCCATGTTCGGTGTTGACCTTCCCCCTGCAGAAATTGCCGCGCTGGAAATCGAGCTCTTTGCCGAACTGGCGTCCATCGAACTGTTTCCGGACACGTTGCCGACCCTGCATTCTTTACGGCATGCCGGTTTCAAACTGGCCCTCTGCTCTAATCTGGCCGCTCCCTACGCCGTGCCGGTCAAATTATTGCTGCCGCCTCTGGATGCCTATGCCTGGAGCTTCGAGGTCGGTTCCGTCAAACCCAACCCGGTCATCTACCAGGAGGTCTGCCGCCGCCTCAACTGCCTTCCCCAGGAAGTGATGATGATTGGCGACAACCTGGAATCCGATTGCCTTGCACCCCGCCAATTGGGTATGCATGGCTATCACCTGGCCCGCCATGGCAACAGTCCGGTTGTCGAAAGCCTTCCCACCCTCGATAAGCTGCTCGAGATTCTTGGCTGCACCAGACGTTAACTGGCCAGCTCCGAGGGGGATTGGGAAATATTTATGGGAGCTTGACTGATGAACCTCTGTGAATTTATTAAATCACATTGGGTTTTGGCGTCGGGGCTGATCGAATAACTGGCGATATGACGGGGCAGCAAGTGAGGCCGTAATCATGCACCACGACCGGCACGTGAAACACACTCTCCGTCTTTATGGCATGAGGGGGGACCACATTCACCTCTTTCTGGATCAATTCTGGCCGAAGTATAAAATCTCTCACCGGCGGCTCTTGCATCACCAGCTTGGCATCGAGTTGGCGGTTCGACGGTTTGGCGAAGAAGCCAGAAGCCCGGCCAAGCTGCACATTATCGACGATCTTGGTTGCGTTCCGGCTACCTGGCTCGACCACAACCCGCACCTCGTCTATCTGGAACCCGGTGACAAGGCGGCGCAGGAGGAGGATTTAATCCTTCTTTATGGGCGGGAAACCTATGAAAGTGTGCGTTATGGATGATGATCCGATAAGTAAACTTACTATTCGGCTTTTGGCAAAGGAGATTGCGGCT
>VGSX01000245.1 GCA_016874895.1 Deltaproteobacteria bacterium | reverse complement strand
GCAGCCAAAAAGCGAAATATTCCCGTGATCGAGGACGCCGCTCAGGCGCTAGGGGCAAAGGATAAAGGCAGGATGGCCGGAACGATGGGAACCCTCGGATGCTTTTCATTTTTTCCGACCAAAAATTTAGGGACTTTGGGTGAGGGGGGACTCGTCACGACCAAGGATCCCGATTTGGCCGAAAAGGTGAGAAAACTCCGGGTCCACGGCGCCAAGGTGAAATATTTCCACGAAATGATCGGGGGGAACTTTCGCCTGCATGAACTGCAGGCGGCTTTTCTGCGAGTGAAGCTTCGGCACCTCGATCCAGCCCTTAAAAAACGAAGGGAGAATGCGGTGAGGTTGACTCAACAACTCCAGGAAAAATGGAAGGCCGTGTTTCCTTCCGATCGCTGCATCTGCGAAGGTGAATCAAAAGACACCATGCGGCGCACCCCCGGTGCCGTCCTATTGCCTTTTTCCTGCCAAACGGCAAGCGGCGCGCATACCTGGAACCAGTTCGTTATCCGAGTCGTTGGGAAAGGAAAACGCAATGAATGGAAAAACAAATTGGCAGCGGAGGGAATCCAATCGGAAATTTACTACCCCCGCTCTATGCATGAGCAAGCCTGCTTCGCCGGCACCAAACCATCGCATTTTCCTGCGGCAGAGGCTTTTGCAAATGAGGTCTTGGCTCTCCCCTTATGCCTTGGGGGACGTTCTCTTCCGGGTGCTTGGTGAAGATAGCTTTGTTGGGTTCTTCAGGATACCTAGGGCAAGCCTATTTGAGGGCTCCGGTTCCGCCGGGTTTGAACCTAGTTCCAGTTCAACGGAATCAGGTTGCTTATCACGATCCGACAGTTTTGCGGAACTTCATTCGCAATGAAAAAATTAATGCAATCCTGAATTGTGCCGGTTTTACAGGAAAACCAAACGTCGATGCTTGCGAGGATCAAAAAGAGATTTGTTTTCAAATGAATGTCCTTTTGCCTGAAATCGTAGCTCGGGTTGCCGCGGATGAAAAAATCTCTCTTTTTCAAATCGGTTCAGGTTGTATTTACAGGGGTTCTCCTTCCGGCGTGGACTCTGACCAAGGATTCAGAGAGGAAGATAAGCCTAATTTCTCGTTTGATCATCCGCCCTGTAGTTTTTACAGCGGCACAAAGGCAGAAATGGAGAAGCGAATAGGCGGCCTTCCCGGTGTTTCGATTTGGAGGCTTCGCATGCCATTTTCCACCGACAGGGAGAATCGCAACCTTCTTGCCAAATTAGCATGCTATCCCAAAATTCTTGAGGCCCGAAACAGTCTTACCGACCTCAAAGAAATGATTTCCATTTCCATGCGAATGCTGTTGGCGCGAGTTCCTCAAGGAATTTACAACATGACCAATCCTGGAGCAGTTTCTAGCTCCCATATTGCGGAATTACTTTATCAGCACGGTATCCGTAAGGAGCCCCCCCTCTTTTTTTCGTCTAAAGAGGAGATCGCGGCTGCCATGCGCGCCCCAAGATCGTCTTGTGTTTTGGACTCTTCAAAAATATCCCGCATGGGATTTCCCATGCGGGATATTCAGGTGGCCTTGGAGGATGCAGTGAAAATCATGGCCAGAGGTGTTTAGCTGGAAACCTTTTTCGTCTTAGCGAGCAGCGCATCAGCAGTCGGGATTGGTTGGGCGAGGCAAAACCATTGGTAGGCAAAAAGCCCTGGAAATAGGTTTGCTAACGCTCCAAGAGCCCAGCTTGAGAAACAAGAAATCGGCCCGGGAAGGCCTAAAAGCCCGACCGGAGGTGGAAGTCCAATTAACCTTTTAATGGAAAACATCGAATCTCCCATCAGTTCTTTTAGGGAGTGGCGGGAAAACAGGAAACGGTGGGTTTCATCCAAAATGCCGCGACGGCCATAATTTAGACGTCCATTGAAGAAAAAAATTATTCGCAAAGGTAAAAAAGAAGTATTGGGGACACTTATAATCAGCAAGGGTAGTGAGGGTAGTGCTGAGCGGATCTCGCCTAGAAGTTCTCTTTGCCTTCGTCTATCCAGGTGTTCCAAGACGTCCAGCAACATCACCACATCGGTTTTACCGACTGAAGGAAGGGGTCTGTTCAAATCGTGCGTTCGGAATGTAAGTCCGAGGAGAGCAGGGGAAGTTATCATTTCGTCCAGGATCTCTACTTCACAGCGCTTGTCCCTGACTAGAGCCGTCCCCACCCATCCGTTTCCACCACCTAGGTCCAAAACTTTTGATTCTGGTGGAATATGAGCGAAGGCTTCGGCATGTGAGGAGCCTGGTAAATGGAGTTTGGAGACATAACGGCTTTCCCCGCTCGATCCGACATCAAAGCGGCGGGCGTAAAAAATTCCTGCGTCAGTGCACCATGCCTCCAGGCAGCTCCGGAGGCACCCCCAACAGTATCTCCAGCCGTTAACCCGACAAACCTCGTCTCCATAAAAAGTAGGAATCGGAATTTCGCAAATGACTTCTTTCGCCCGTACGATCTGAATAATGATTTCCGTGTCAAAATGAAACCCGTTTGTATTTAGTTCAAAAGGGATTCTGCGTAGAAGATTGCAACGATAGGCACGGTATCCTGTGTGAAATTCACTCAAGGTAGTGCCAAGGATTTTGTTTTCCATGCCGGTAACCAGCTGATTCGCAATCCATTTGTAAAAAGGCATACCTCCCCGAAGTGCCGCGCGTTTGTTGAGCATTCGTGATCCAAAGACGGCGGAGCCCTTGCCGGCTATCAAGGGTTCAAGCATGGCTGGAATCAGCTCAGGAGCGTACTGACCGTCCCCATGCAGCAAAACGACCTGGTCGAAGTTGTTTTGAACTGCGTAGCGATAACCTAGTTTTTGATTTCCCCCGTAACCTAAATTTCTCGGATTTTTAAGAACTCGGACCGGCCATGCCGCGGGTGAACCTCGCCAGGCGGCGGCGAGAGCTGAGGTTTGGTCCTTAGAAGCATCATCCATTACGAGAACCTCGCCACTTCCGGGCAGGGTTGACCAAGGGATCCTATTTAGGACCGATTCAATGTGACGTTCGGCTTCGTAAGCCACCACTAGGATGAGCGTTTTTATGGGGAAACTCTCCGACCTAGGTAATTTCCACTAACCCAAAGTGTGAGGACATAAAGGGTAAAGAAATAATTTGCGAAAGCCTGTTTATTAAAAATAAAGAAACCCCATAGAAGCCAGTGTAAAAGACTCATAGATGCTTGAGGGGAAAGCCTTGGGGTGGCCAGAAGGCCTCGGCATCTTGGAATAAATCCTAGCAGCCAAAAGCTTATTCCGAAAATCAGCAGGTAAGTTGGACCGAAGAAAAAGCTAAGGCTGTCAGGCCTTAAGGGCTGGATGAATTGCAGCCCAAACACCGACCAAAGATAAGCCCCGGGCTGCAACCCTAGCGGCAGAACGTATAAAACCACCACCACAACCAGACAGGCTATGGAATGAAGCTTTTGTTTTTTTAAATCAACAATCCAAGGAAGGACGAAAGGGATTAAATATTGCTTAGAAGCAATCCATAAACCCGTAGAAATACCTGCCCCAATGCCTGCAGCGTTTCGGGCGAAAACGGCTGCGCATAGTAAGAGAGCCCCGCTCCACGCGTCCGACCAGCCTTGCTCGAAAATGAATTCTAAACGGGGAAAAAACAGTGCCAGTAAAGCAATCCTGCGATCTATGGTTCCCTGAAAGCCCAACCAGGCGGCAGCCACCACATAGGCAAACAAAACACCTAAACGGTAATCACCCAAAAGAATGTCGGCTAGGGCTGGTCCCACCAGGCTTCCCAAGGGGTAAGGAAAGCCAAACCGGAGTGTTTCGCCTTGAATCAGCTCTTGGGCATAAAGACTGGTCCCTGGGCCGTAAATGTTGGGCATGAACAAGGCATAAGGGTTATGGCCTTCCCATAACTGAGTGATGGAGGTCTTGAAGAAAAAAAATACATCAATGGCGGGCTGAGGCGAGGCACGAAGAGTCCAGTATCCTGCAAAAAACATTAAGAGGCAACAGACGGTAAATAGGGCTTTGGCTAGTCGGCCTGCAAAAAACCAGCAGGCGATACCGGCAACCGCAGCGAATGATCTCAAGCCCAGCCAAATGGTAAGTTCTGATTGGAAAGAAGCTTGTAAATAATATCCAGGGATTCGTGTAATCGGAAGAGCAAAGACAGCCAATAAAAGAATCAGAAGAATGATTCGCAGAGTCGATCGGTAACCCAAGTAGATGGAGTGCCATGGGGCAAGCGCCGCAAAAAATGTGGCGAGACAAACCATAAGCTTGGCCGGGAGGGAACCCATGCCGTCCCCCAAAAAAATGGCAAGACCGAGGCAGCATGCGGCGATCCAAAGGCAATTCAACCCAACTGAATCAGATGCTTCTTTAGAAGAAACAGCTTGAAAATTCGAAGATGCCTTGTTCTTGGGCATCCTTGTTTATAGCTTATGTGGTTTATGGATAAAAGGTTTCGCGACAGGACAAATTACATTGAGAAGGCCATGTTCTTTATTTTGCTTGGCTCATTATGTTTAGCATGGATCTACGCCGGGCCGTCGAACCAGGAGCTGTTGGCGAACTATGCCAAATCGCAGGATCTGGCGAATTTGATCTGGGAAAACAAAGGATTTGCGTGGTGGTCGCCGAACTATTTAGGCGGAGCCCCCACGGCACCTTTAGCAGGAACGGCGCTGACCATGTTCTGGATGTGGCTGGCGGGAATCACCGGGGATCCGGTCGTGGGCGGGAAGCTCATGGGCTTCGCCGCTCTTTTGGTCTCCGGAATTTTTATGGCGGCCTTTCTCAAAAAGCTAACCGGGGACAACCGAGCGGGTTGGATCGGGGCCTTTCTTTACGCCCTTGGCCCCCAGGCGGCCTTAAGGCTAGCCGGCAACGAGCACATGCCGGTGGTGTTTTGCATGCCCTATCCACCCTTGATTGGCTGGGCGCTGCTGGAGATCGCCACGCGAAACTCGGGCAGGGGAATGCTGATCCTCGGCATGGCAGTGGCGGCGATGAGTCTGACCTTCAATAAAATCGCCGCCGTTTTTGGGCCCGTGGCCCTCGGCTTGGCCATCTGGCTGCATTTCCAATACCCCTCCAAAGGCGCCCCGCTGCTGAAAGGCTGCCTCATGGCCGCAGGCATCTGGTTGGTGCTCGGAGTCCTCCCGCAGCTATCGGGTCTGCGGGAGGCCGGTCGAATGACCCTATTTAGCACCGACCCGCTGCAGGGCTGGCAGGCCAGCTTCTCCATTAAGGCTCCGCTTTCTTGGTTCGACCGGGGGGGGCTTTTTCTCCAAGGCATGCCGCCCAACTTCACCGTCGAGGACGGGGGATTTTACCTCGGCCTGATTTTGGTGGCGGCCACCGCTATTGCGGTGGAAAGCCGAAGAAAAGGAAACCCATCACCCCTGGACGGGCCGATCCGTATTTTTCTGGGACTGCTGCTGCTGGTGCACTGGTTCAGTCTCGGTCCCCGCAGCGGGTTGGGGGG
>VGSX01000244.1 GCA_016874895.1 Deltaproteobacteria bacterium | reverse complement strand
TTGGGCCTGAACAAAGAGCGATCTCCAATGCATCTAATTATTGTAATTTCCACCCTTTTGAAATTAATTTTAAATACTATTCAATATGTTATCCCACTTTTCCTCTGAAAGAAGTGGAACTTCCGTCTTTTGAAAAGGGGGATTTTCACGGTAAAACCGCTCTAAATCCGGGGTCCCGGCGGCCGGGACTCGAAGAAGCTTCGGCGCGTCGGTTGGGGCGGGCTCTGGTGTCCTCCCCACCATCGGGCCGTGATCCTTCGGGGCAGAGATCGCCCGAGGAGCCGGCCCAAGGGGATTAAACAGCGGTAAAGGCGGGGATGCTGCAGCAGCAGACTGCCGCCTCGGACCGCGGCCCTGAGCCCAGGGTGGCTGCGGCTGCGGCTGCGCAAGAGGTTGATCTTTTCGGTCAGATCGATGCCGGCGGGGCAGATCTGGCTGCAGGCCCCGCATTGGGTGCACAGGTCGGTGAGATCTGCTCTTTCCCCCAGATACTCCCCCAGCAGGATGCCGATGGGGCCGGTATAAACCCTGCCGTACAGGTGGCCTCCGCCCAGTTGGAAGATGGGGCAGATATTCAGGCAGGCGCCGCAGCGCAGGCAATACAGGGCCTCCCGGAAGAATGGATCGGCTGCCAGCCGGGACCGGCCGTTATCCAGCACGATGAGATAGAAGGCCTGTTGGCCCTGGGGATGCCATTTCAGCCCATGGATAAAATTGACGTAGGCGGTGAGCCTCTGGCCCGTGGCGCTGGCCGGCAGCAGGCGCAGGAAGACTTCCAGGTCCGTCAATGCCGGGATGATTTTTTCCATGCCCATGAGGGCGACATGGACGGGGGGAGCAGTGGCGGTCAGGCGCAGATTGCCTTCGTTTTCCAGCATCACCAGGTGGCCGCTGGCCGCGGCCGCAAAGTTCACCCCGGTGAGCCCCATCTGCGCCTCCCAGAAACGGGGCCGCAGGTGTTCGGCCCCCTGCCGGGATAATGCCGCGGGATCGCTCTGTCGGGGAAGGTGCAAATGGCGGACGAAAAGATCGGCAATATCCTCCCGGTTCAGGTGCATTGCCGGGGCGGTGAGGTGGGCCGGTGGATGTCCGGCCAATTGCACGATGAACTCGCCCAGGTCGGTTTCGGTGACCTGGCAGCCTGCGGCCGTCAAGGCTGCATTGATCCCGACTTCCTCACTGGTCATGGATTTGGCTTTGACCAGCCTCCGCACCCGGTGGCGCCGCACCAGGTCCATGATCAGGGCGCAGGCCGCGGGCCCGTCCGCAGCCCTGAGCACCCGGCCTCCCCAGGCTTCCACCTGGGACCGAAGCCGGTCCAGATACTCATCCAGATGAGAAATCACCTCGGACTTGATGGTGCGGGCCTGCTGACGCCAGATTTCCCACTGGGGGTATTCTTCTACCAAACGGAGACGGGCCGCCAGGGCCCGTTGGGCTGCCAGCCTGACCGCCGGGATTTCGTTGGCTCCGTCTCGGGGAGATAAGCTATGTGATGGAACGGGCACGTTACGTTGCTGGCCGCAGTCTTCAGGACTTTTCCGACGGAGTCTCGCTCCAGGCGGAATGGTAGAGCTTCTCCGGGTCCTGGAGGGCCAGGCGGAGGAATTCGTTCACCTGGTCTTGGATCCAGGGGTGCTCCCCGAACTGTCTGATTGCGGGGGTCAAGATGTCCTTGAGTTCCGGCGGCGTCTCATGGCTCTGGTCTAACCTGGTGGTGAGAAAATTGCGCATGGTCTGGAAGGTCACCAGCTCCTGGTCAAACCCGTGTTTGGCCAGGACGCGCTGGATATCCGCGGGAATCTGACGGGTCACCACTGCTTTGAGAAAATTTCCGGGGGAGTAGCCGCTGATCAAAGCATCAAAAAAGTACCGGGTGTGAATAAACTTCTTGCCGGTGCGCCAGACCTCCGCCAGGCGGGCTTTGTTCTTGATATCCTGACCGTACTCCTCCAGGGAGCGCCGGTATTTTTCCTCCAGGTTGCCCAGCACGAGGTTATAGACCATGTGCAGATTGATGAATAACATGCCCAGGACGCTGGCCAAACGCATGGAGGCTGGAATTTCGCTGGCCCAGTTCCAGACAAAATAGAGAAACAGGACAAACAGAAATATGGTCTTGAGCCAACTTAAGCCGGAACTCACCAGCTCAAGGCGGCGGCGCTGGAGGAAAAACAAACCCACCAGAACGAAGAAAATCACTACCTGGATGTAAGCCGTCAGAACATAGTTGCTGATGAAATTCACCATGCCGTTTCTCCTTTTCGATGGCGAACCTGCCGCCGGCTGTAAGCCGATTTCTCAACCATAGACCGGGGCGTTGGACCGTAGTGAGCCAGGTTCATTACTCCTGCGGGATCAGGAGGGCAATTCATACACCCTGATTTTGGCCCGCTGCCGTTGCAGGGCCAGCCATTGGGAAAACACCATCTGCTGTTTCAACTCGAGGAGGTATTTCTCCATCTGTTCCCTATCCTGGGCGAACTGTTTCGGATCAGGCTGACGCCGTGCCTTGAGGGCCAGGAGGAAATTGTCGCCATTGAGGCGGATGGGTTCGGCGAGATGAGGCTGAGCTGGGTTTAAGGCAAAGGCTGCGGTAGTCAGACTCCTGGCCTGAGGATGCCCCGGAAATCCCTGGGGCCGGGTAAAAAAGCCGCTGTCCCGCAGGGGCAGGCCCAGTTGGGCGGCCAGCTTGGCCAGTGTTTCCCCTTTTTGTAAGCGGGCCAGGGCTTTTTTGGCCTCCCGGGCCGCGGCCTCTTTGGCCTTTTCCAGGCGCACGGCCTCGGCTACCCGGTCTTTGATCTGATCCAAAGGCGGCAGAACGCTCTCCTGGCGTTCCACCAGCTGGAAGAGGGCCACGCCGTCTTCCAGGGTGACAGGTTTACCGATCTCTTGAGGTTTAAGCTTCCAGGCCGCCTGGGATACGGCCGGCTGGAGGCCCAACCCCGGGATGGCTTCCACGGCGGTCAACAGAGGTGTTTCCTGCATCGGCAACCCGGCTTGGCCGACCGCAACCGCAAAGGATGAGGAGAGCATCTCACCCCTAAGTCGGGCGGCCTGCTGTTGAGTCATATGCACTGCTTCCGCCTCCCGCCAGGATTTTTCCACCTGGGGCAGGATGCTGGCGAAATCCGGGGTCTTAGTTTCCTGGATATCTATGACCTGGAGGATATGGAAGCCGGCGGGCGTAGTAGCCAACCCTGTCTCGCCCCTGGCCAGCTTAAAGGCTACGGCTTCCCAGTCCGAACTTTTCTGGCCGCGTTTCACCACCTGCACCTCCGGTCCTTTGATCGTAAAACCCGGGCTTTGGGCATGCTGTGCCGCCAGCCGGTCAAGTCGCTCTCCTGCCCTGGCTCGCTGGAGAAGGGCCTGGGCCTGTTGCTGGAGGCGCTCCCGTTCCGCGGGTTTGGCCTGCGGGTGGATTTCTATTACGATTTCATTAACTCGAATCGTTTCGGCCTGGGAAAAATCCTCCAGGTGGTCGTAATAAAAAGCCTCGAGTTTTTGGCGGTCCGGCTTCAGGTCAGGTTCCTTATCCCGATATTTCAAGAAGACATAACGGAATCTGACTTTTTCCGGCTCCCGGAAAAGCTCCTTATGCGATTCGTAAAAACGCTCCACTTCAGCCGCGTCCACCTGCTGCTGCTTCAGAAACCCGGAGGGGCCGATGACGACATAATCAACCCGAACCGCCTCATGTTCCAGTCTGTAGGTTTCCTGCAGGTCGGCCTCGGAGACTTTGGCGAACGCGGTGATAAACCCCACCATTTTTTGGTTCAGGAGCCGTTGCCGTTCCATGGCTTCGTATTCCGAGGCAGGAAGGCGCTGGCGGGCCAATAGCTGGAAGTAGCGTTTCTCATTAAAGCCCCGTCCGTCAGCAAAGGCCGGGTTTCTCTGAATATAATCCCGCAATTCGGCGTCGGTGACCATCAGCCCCTGGCTTTGGGCGGCCTGCCGGATCAGAATTTCATCGATGAGGTGATTCAGGGTTTGTTCCTTAAGATTCAGGGAGGTGGCCACTTCTTCGGTGAAATCCCCTCCCAGGCGCTCCTGGTAGCTGCGCACCAGGGTCTGATAAGCCCGGTAGTATTCGGGCAGGTAAATTTTAACGCCGTTTACCTCGACCACTTTCTGGAACTGGGCCGAGCGGAAAGTGCCGATGCCCCACAGGACAAAAACCACCACAATGGCGCCAATAATAATAGTGACAAACCAGGACTTGGCGTGTCGGCGCATGAAATCAAGCACGAATTATCTCCCTTTTTTCTTATCAGGGGTTGCGGCCGCCTCCCCCTGGAGTTTGCGGGCCTGAGCCGCCTCGGGGCTCTGGGGGTAATCGGCAATTAACTTTTCCAAGACAAGACCGTGGATTTTGGCTTTTCCCTGGGCCTTGAAGGCCTGGGCCTGTTTCAGGAGGGCCGCCGGGGCCAGGGGACTCTTGGGATGGTTCTCCACTATTTTATTAAACTCGACGATGGCCTCATCATACTGTTTTTCCTGGAGCAGGCTGTCGGCCAGGTAATACCGGGCTTCCACGACTTTGGCGCCCTTGGGCTGCTCTTTCAGATACTGCTGCAATTTATCCCTGGCCGGACCATAGGATTTCTGCTTGTAGAGGGACATACCTTCCTGAAAAGGGTCTGCGGCAGGTGCTGGTGCTGGAGGCGGGACCTCCTTTATGGGACCCGCGGGAGGCGCCTCTGCTTTGGGAGCAGGGCGGTGTCCCTCCAGCTGCAGCAGCCTTTCCTGGGTAGCGGCCAGGTCTCGCTCCAGACCGGTGATTTTTTCCTGCATTTGGGCCTGCCGGGGGGTGCCGGAGTGCATGAGTTGCTGCAATTGGTGTTCCTGTTCGGCTATTTTACCCTCTGCGGCCTGCAGTCGGGCCCGCATGGTCTCCAGGTTGCTGGCCAGGTCGGCCAACCGGGTATCGGGCGCCGTAAAACTGCCCGTCTTCGGGGTCTGAACCGTAGGCGAGGGGGCAGCCGGTCCCGGCGTCAGGGGAGGCAGAGGAGGGTCGGAAGGGGGCTCCAGCAGGGCCTCCGGGGGAGGGGACTTCTTAACAAAAGGCAGGTCCCCGCCGCAACCCGGGCCCAGCAGAACCAGGAGCAAGAGCAGACTCACAGAAAGCCGAGGAAATTTCATAACCATAATCGGGCACTTTGCAGGGTGTGCGGCAAGAGGGCCTTAGTCGTTCAGGCCGCCCATGACCAGGTGTCCCCGCCGGTTTCTGGCCCAGGCCTCTTCCCCGTAACCGGGGTCCAGAGGCTGCTCCTTGCCATAACTGACGGTGGCCATGCGGTTGCCGGGCACTCCCAGGTCCATGAGATAATATTTTATACTGTCGGCCCGTCTCTGCCCTAACCCCAGATTATAGTCGCTGCTGCCCCTCTGATCGCAATGGCCCTCGATGGTTATCTGCACCTCCGGGTGCTTGAGCAAAAAGGCGGCTTTTTTCTGCAGGAGGTTCCGTGACTCGGGAGTCAGGGTGGCCTGGTCGTACTCAAAGAACACGTCCTCGCTTTCAAAGGCAATGCCCTCCGGGCCGTAA
>VGSX01000243.1 GCA_016874895.1 Deltaproteobacteria bacterium | reverse complement strand
CGACCATATTCCCAATACTCCTCGGCAGATCCTGATCTATCAGGCTCTGGGGGCAAAGCTGCCGGAGTTTGCCCATATTCCCATGATCCTGGGGCCGGACCGGGCCAAGCTCTCTAAACGCCACGGCGCCCCTTCGGTCCTGGACTACCGCACCATGGGCTATCTGCCGGATGCGGTGGTGAATTTTCTGGCCCGCCTGGGCTGGTCCCACGGCGATCAGGAGATTTTCAGCCGGGAGGAGCTGGTCCGCTTTTTTTCTCTGGAACATGTGGGCAAGGCCGCCGGCATCTTCGACACCGAAAAGCTCTCCTGGCTGAACGGCCACTATCTGCGGGAAACCCCGGCTGCTACCCTGGCCCCCATGCTCCAGGAATTCCTGGAGAAAATCGGCATCCCGGTGGCCGACCAGGGGCTCCTGGCCAAAGTGGCCCGGACCCTGCAGCCCCGGGCCCACACCCTGGCGGACATGGCCGAGCAGGCCCGCTTCTATTTCCAGGACCCCCGCCCCTATGATGACAAAGCCGCAGCCAAGTTTCTCACGGTCCGGGCCAAACCGGTCCTGGAGACTCTCGCTGCCCGTCTGGCCGCGCTCCCCGACTTCACCGAGGAGGCGGTGAATCAGGTTTTTAAAGAAATCCAACAGGAATCCGGCCTCAAAATGAAGGAAATCGCCCAGGCTGTGCGGTTGGGCTTAACGGGCCGTACTGCCAGCCCCGGCTTGTTTGACATCATGGAGATTCTCGGCCGGCCCGAAGTGCAGCGCCGGCTGCAGACGGCCATCAACGCCTGTAGATGACGAAAAAGGCGGTCAGCTTTCAGCTAGTAAACAGCCAAAAGCAGACGGCGGCGCGATTATTGATAACATTCTGCCCAAGCAATACAAATCCACGGAGGTGACGAAACGTGAGCGTACCGGAAAACTACCGGAAAAAGCAGGCCATATTGGTCATAGTGATTTTTTGCCTTTTCGGTCTGGCCATTCTTAATTTTAACTGGATGGCAACCCTGGGGGCGGTGTTGGCTGCCACCGCGGTGGCCCTGTATGCGGCTACCACCCAGCCGGCGCCGACCCATGACGACCATGGGCACCATCACTGAAACTGAAAACTGAAAACCAATCACTGACCACTAACCACTTACAGGGAGGATAGCTATGCGAATCGCACTACTCGGCCAGGCGGCCTTTGGCGCAGATGTGTTTAAGGCTTTACAGCCCCGCTATGATATTGTCGGCGTTTTCTGTCCACCCGATTCGCCCAAGGGCAAGGTGGATCCCCTTAAAGAAGCGGCTTTAGAGGCGGGTGTGCCGGTTGTTCAGCCCCGGCGGATGAAGGACCCGGAGGCCTATGAGGAGATGAAAAAGCTGGCCCCGGACCTGGCCATCCTGGCCTTTGTCACCGACATCGTGCCCGGCCGGGTGCTGGCCCTGCCGCGGCTGGGAAGCATCTGCTATCACCCTTCCATCCTGCCCAGACACCGGGGGGCCTCGGCCATTAACTGGGCGGTGATTGACGGAGACAGGAAAACCGGGTTATCCATTTTCTGGGTGGACGAGGGCATCGACACGGGGGATATCCTGCTGCAGAAAGAAGTGGACATCGGCCCGGATGAAACCACCGGGGCAGTCTACTTCAACAAGCTCTACCCCCTGGGAGTGGAGGCCATCGTGGAAGCGGTGGACCTCATAGCCGCAGGAAAAGCCCCCCGCATCCCCCAGGACCATTCCCAGGCCACCTACGAGCCCCCCTGTGATGAAAAAGTGGCCGGTCTCAACTGGAACCAACCGGGGCGGGGGGTCTATAATTTTATCCGGGGCTGCGACCCCCAGCCCGGGGCCACTACCTCCTTCCGGGGCGAGACGGTGAAATTGTTTAATGCCGCCTTTGTGCCCCAGGCGCACAGCGCCCAGCCCGGGGAAATCCTGGAGGTTTCCCCCAAAGGCCTGAAGCTGGCGGTACAGGAGGGCGCGGTCCTGGTCAGCCGTTTCCGCACCAAAGACCTGGGGAAGGTGAAGGCGGAAGAGTTCATCCAGGCCAACAACCCCCAGGTAGGGGAAAAATTCGGGGTTTAGGGGATATCCCATAACCTTGCCGAACTGTCCCCCCGGATCAGTTGATAGTTTCGCTTCCGCCAGGTGGTCCACCAGGGCGGCGGGATTGTTCAGGTCTTTGCCGCCCGAAGGGGCCTTTTGCCGCACTTCTACAGTGATGTTTGCTACACCCACAGACTTCAGGGGTCTCGTGCCACCAGTTCCCTCTGTGCTTTCAGCCATCGTCCTGATCTATGGCCGGGCTAATGGCGGGAGGTGATTTGCTTTCCAGCCCTCGAGCACTACAGCATTGAAATTTTCAAATTTTTCCAAAAAATCGAAAATCGCTTTTTATAGTTCTAAAATGTTATAATAACTAGCGGCCTGAATTAAGTTTTCCCAGTCATCGGAGAGCTTGCCAAGGCGTTTTTAATTCTTATACTTTAAAATACCGATGAGAATAAGCAGCGGGTCTTTCGGGATAGAACCGCTGACGACAATAATTCTTCAGCAGCGACAGAAAATCTATGTTCACCTCCACCAAACGCAGCAGGCCTGTTTCAAGCCGGAAACCTCGCCCCCCTCAGCCACCGCGCCGGTCCTGGGGCAGGGTGGTAGCCTGGGTCTTTCTGTTTTTATTCCTTTTCAGCCTGGGTGCCGCAGGGGGAGCAGCTTATTATGTTTACCAGCATTATAGTCGCGATCTGCCTGATTATACGTTGGTTAAGGATTACCGGCCCAATCTCATTACCCGGGTCTATGCCCGGGATGGACAACTCATCGGCGAATTTTTTACCGAACGCCGCATCATCGTGCCCTACAGCCGGCTGCCCCGGCATCTCATCCTGGCTTTTTTAGCCGCAGAGGACGCCCGTTTTTTTGAACATCCGGGCATTGACCTGATGGGGATCGTCCGGGCCTTCCTGGAAAACGTCAAGGCCGGAGAGATCGTTCAGGGAGGCAGCACCATCACCCAGCAGGTGGTAAAAAGCATCCTGTTGACTTCTGAAAAGAGTTATGACCGCAAGTTGCGCGAGGCCATCCTGGCCTATCGTTTGGAAAATTACATGAGTAAAGAAGAGCTGCTGCTGCTTTACCTGAACCACATCTATCTGGGCAACGGCGCCTATGGGGTGGAGGCCGCGGCTTTGGAATATTTCGGCAAAAACGTGGAGGACCTGGACCTGGCCGAAGCAGCCATGCTGGCCGGACTGCCCAAGGCCCCCAGCCGCTATGCCCCCACCAACAATCCGCTGCGGGCCAAGGAAAGGCAGTATTACGTCTTAAACCGCATGGTGGAAGCGGGCTTCATCGGCTCCGAGGAAGCCCAGCGAGCCCTGAATCAGCCCCTGAGCTTCAAATCCTCCCGACCGCAACGCTATGACGACGTGGGATATTACACCGATTATGTCCGCCAGTTGCTGGAAGAGCGCTACGGCCGGGACCCGCTTTATACCGCCGGTTTCCGGGTGTATACCTCCGCGGACGTGGAGCTTCACAAGGTAGCCCGGCAGGCCATCGAGTCGGGGCTCCAGGATCTCTATCGCCGGCATGGCTTTCGGGGAGTTTTGCGGAATTTAACTGCCAAAGAAATCGAACCTTTCTGCCAACAGCAGCTCGGCTCCATGGAGAAGTATCCCCCCCTGAAGGGAAGATTACAGACCGCGGTGGTGGTGCAGCCGGAGAGGGGTGGAACGGGCCCGGTGGTCCGCTTCGGCAACGATTACGGGATGCTGACCAGGGATTCCGCCCCGGGCGACGACAGAGCGACCGCCCGCTCCCGGCAGATCCTCTCCCGGCTGCGGCTGGGAGACGTTGTCCAGGTACGGCTCATGGAACGGACCTCCGGCCGCTACCAATGGCAGGTGAGCCTCAACCCGGACCCCATGGCCCAGGCCGCCCTGGTATATCTGGAAAATTACACCGGCAAAGTGCGGGTTATCATGGGCGGCAAGGATTATCGGGACAGCGTCTTCAATCGTGCCGTCCAGGCCAAACGGCAGCCGGGTTCGGCCTTCAAGGCCATCATTTATGCCGCGGCCGTGGAAAAGGGCTACGGCCCCCAAACCACCCTCCTGGATGAGCCCATTTCCTTGCCGGGGGGCCGCCGGGGGGAATACTGGACCCCGAAAAACTATGACAGCCGGTTTTACGGCCCCATGAGCCTGGCCTCCGCCCTGGCTCAATCCCGGAATCTGCCCACCGTCCGTCTCCTGGTGAGCATCGGCCTGCCGCCGGTCATCGATCTGGCCAAGGCCGTGGGCCTGTCCACCGAGATTTATCCCAATTACTCCTCGGCCCTGGGCTCCTCCGAGGTAACCCTCCTGGACCTGACCCGGGCCTACTCCAGTTTTCCCACCGAAGGGAAGCTGGCCGCTCCCATTGTCATCGAACGGCTGGAAAACCGGGAAGGGCGGATTCTGGAAGAGGCGCAGCCGCAACTGCGCCAGGTGATGAGCCCCCGCACCGGCAAGATCATGACGGAGTTGCTCGCCGGGGTGGTGCGGCGGGGCACCGGTCAGAAGGTTTTGGCCTTGAAACGGCCCATGGGCGGCAAAACCGGCACCACCAACAACACTCGGGATGCCTGGTTCATCGGTTTCACCCCCTCGGTGACGGCCGGCGTCTGGGTGGGCATGGATGACGAACGCTCCCTGGGCGCCCGGGAAACCGGTTCCCAGGCCGCGGCGCCCATTTTCATCCGGTTTATGCAGGAAGCCCTGGCAAACCAGCCGGTGGAGGCATTCCCGGAACTGCCGGCCACCCTGTTTGCCGGGACGCGGCAAGCCCCCGTGGATTACGAAGCCTCTGATGGAGACGATGATTATTACGAGGAAGAAGAAGTGGAGATCCCGGTGAGACTGGTGCCCACGGCCAGAGGGAATTTTTTCCAACGCGACTTGGGAGAATGACAGCTAAACCGGCTCTTCCGGGCTGGAGCTATAAGTCCGAAGGCGGGACGCGCGGCGCTTTTCCGCCCTACATGGTGAATTTTTCGGGACAATAAGATGAAAGAAATCAATGTCAAGGACGTCACCGCGGCCGTGAAGCAGGCGGCCATGGAGGCCAATTATTACCTGGGCGAAGACATGCTGCAGGCCTTTGCACGCGGCCTGGAGGAGGAAGAATCCCCGGCAGGACGCGAGGTCTTCCGCCTGCTCCTGGAAAACGCCCGCATCGCCCGGGAGCAGCTGATCCCCATCTGCCAGGACTGCGGTCTGGCGGTGGTCATGGTGGAACTGGGCCAGGAGGTCCACCTGGTGGGGGGCGACCTTAACGAGGCCATCCAGGAAGGCATCCGTCAGGGTTATGAGGAGGGCTATCTGCGCAAGTCCCTCTGCCATCCCCTCACCCGGAAAAACACTGGCGACAACACCCCGGCGGTGATCTATACCACCGTGGTTCCCGGCGACGCCCTGAAACTGATGGTGGTGCCCAAGGGCGGCGGCAGCGAAAATATGAGCCGGGTGCATATGTTGCGGCCCGCGGCCGGTCTGGCCGGCATCAAGGAAAAAATCGTGGAGACCATCCGGGAAGCCGG
>VGSX01000242.1 GCA_016874895.1 Deltaproteobacteria bacterium | reverse complement strand
ACTTCAAAGACGGCCTGCTCTTCGGCGCGGACATCGATTATGTGGAAGAGGACACTCCCAGCGGCACCTTCGGCGGGGTCTGTAAACAGGCGTTGGGCAACAAGGCCAAACCCACCCTTCCTGGAGAAAAAATCACCGACTCGGAGGCATTTTCGGGAACCACCATTATTGCTCCCAGCGGGGATATTGTCACCAATCTCGGGGAAGAACTCCTGGAGGAGATGTATGACATTCACAAACGCCGGGGGGCCGCTTTCACCATGCTCCTGGCCCCCATCCCCTGGAAGCAGCGCAAGGAATTCGGCACGGTTATATTGGGCAAATCCGAGTTTCTGACCGGCCCCTTGTCGGAATCCGGCCCCATCACTGATTTTATCGAGAAAGACCCAGACTCTCCCAGCAATCTCAATAATGCCTCGGTCTATCTGATTGAGATGGACTTATTGAAAAAGCTCGATCCCCTCAGGACGGCTGCCGACCCTGGCGAGAAAGAACCTTTCTTCGATTTCGGCAAACATGTTTTCCCCGCCATGTTGGGAAAATTACCTTACGTCCGTTTGCCCAAAGATTACCCCCTCTGGGGCATCCGTTACGACGGCTTGTGGTTTGATGTAGGACGCAAACAGGATTACCTGGACATTAATAAATCCATCCTTGACGGGAGAATAAACCTTGACCTGCCCTATAATAAACTGCCCTGGGGATACCTGGGGAGCAACGTCGTCATAAATTTTGCCGAAGTGACCATCATTCCCCCGGTAATCATCGGCAACGAGTGTCTTATTGAACGGGGCGCCCGACTGGGGCCTTACGCCATCATCGGGGATGGCTGGAGCATTGAAAAAGATGTCAGCATCAGCAATTCCGTCCTGTGGCGGAGATACGCTTATTATAGCGGCCAAGGAGAAAAAATATCGGTGCGGGAGCGGAAGCTGGTGGATCGCCATGAGGTGCGCCAGGGATCGGTTATTGATGAGTGCATTATTATCGGCGGCACCATCCAACCCGACTTATACGAACCCAAGGAGCAGAAATTATTCAATAAATCTGTGGATGTCCTGGAAAATGGGGAACTCCAGATCGTTCCCCTGGATTGGGTGCCCCCGGGGCCGCGCCTTTAGTTTTTCTAATTCCAACTAGTTAAGGATGTTCCAAAGCACAACCTGAGGTTCTATGAAACTCACCGTCATCGGGGCCGGTTATATCGGACTGATCACTGCCGCCTGTTTTGCCGACATGGGCAACGAAGTTATCTGCGTTGATCCGGACGAGAAGAAAATCGACGACCTGGATCACTATCGCCTGCCGGTCTACGAACCGGGGCTGGAAGACCTGATCCGCCGCAACTGCATGGGCAAGCGGCTGTTTTTCAGCACCAACCTGGCCAAAGCGGTACAGGCCAGCCTCATCTGCTACCTGACCCTCAGCCCTCCGCCCCAGGAGGGCGAGGTCCCGGACATTGCCGCTTTTCTGCACGTGGCCCGAGAGATCGGCCGCCATCTGAACGACTACAAGGTCATCGTCAACAAATCCGCGGTTCCCGTGGGTACTGTGGCCCGATTGCGGCAAACCATCGCCGAGGAGTTGGCGGCCCGGGGAGGGGAGCATGACTTCGACGTAGTCTCGGACCCGGAATTCATAAAACAGGGAACCGCCATCGACGATTTCATGAAGCCCGACCGGGTGGTCATCGGCTGCGACAACGACCGGGTGGCTGAATTGATGAAGGAGCTTTATGCCCCTTTTGTCCGGACCAACCGGCCCATCATAATCATGGACGTGGCTTCGGCGGAGCTCATCAAATATGCCGCCAACGCCTTTCTGGCCACCAAGATTTCCTTCATCAACGAACTGGCCAATATCTGCGCCGCCACCGGGGCCGATATCAACGCCATCCGCCAGGGCCTGGGCTCGGATTCCCGTATCGGCAACCTGTTTCTTTTCCCCGGGCTGGGCTACGGCGGTCTGCGCTTCTCCCAAGGAATCCAGGAATTAATCTATACGGCAAAATTGCATGGTTACCAACCCAGGCTCCTGGAAGCCACGGAAGCCATTAACCGGAACCAGCGGCTGCTGTTTATTGAGATGATCCGAAGTTATTTCAGGAATCAACTGCAGGGCCGGGTTTTGGGGGTCTGGGGGCTTGCTTTCAAGCCCTGGACGGATGATATCCGGGAGGCCCCTTCCCTCACCGTGGTTCAAGCCCTCTTGCAGGAAGGCGCCCGCATTAAGGCCTATGACCCCCAGGCGGTGAAGGCAGCCCAGAATTATTGGGGCGGGTCACAGACAAACCTGACGTACGCTGCGGATATGTACGAAGCCGCGGAAAAGGCCGATGCCCTGATCATCAACACCGATTGGACCATGTTCCGCACTCCCGACTTCGAGCGTCTTAAATCCCGCCTGGCTGTCCCCGTGATTTTTGATGGCCGCAACCTCTATAACCCCGCCAGACTGGCTCAACTCGGGTTTGAATACTTCTATATCGGCTGTAAAAAAGCTTCTCCCTGAATCCGGCGCTTCGGGTCACTACCAGCCCAGGGCCTTGGCCAGGGTAAGCAATCCCAGGAGGGTGATCAGCCCTACCACCACCTGCCGGTAACGCTGCGAATCCAGCTTATCGTAACACCACGAGCCCAAAAAGACCCCTAAGAAGATAAAAGGCAGGGAATACAGGCCCAGGGAAAGCACTCTCGAGGTAATCAGGCCACCCGCGGCCTGGGCGGCGAGGATGATCAGGCCGGAGAGGAAAAAGAAGCCGGTGAGGGTGGACTTGATCTCGTCCTTGGGCCAGGGCTGCAGGGCGGTGTAGATTATCACCGGCGGACCGCTGGCCGCCAGGCTGCCGCCCAGGAAACCCGAGGTAAAACCCGCACAATAGGCCCAGCCCCGGGCCAGATTTCTGGTCCCCCCGCCGGAGAGGGCAAAATACACCGAAAAAACCACCAACACCCCTCCCAGGACCATCTCCATGATCCAGACGGGGACACTCACCAGGGTATAAACCCCGAAGGGAATGCCGGGCACGGCCGCCGCGGCCAGCGGCCAGATTCGCTTCAGGCTGAGATGCCGCCGCAGGGTTACCAGCAGGATAATATTAATGCTCATGCCCCACAGTCCCGCCAAGGGGACCGCGGTCTGGAGGTCCAGGAGGAGGGCCATGAGTGGCAGGGCCACCAGCACCGAACCGAAGCCGGCCAGGCCCTGGGTAAAGCCGGCAAAGAGGGCGATGAGACAGAGGAGCAGGGTCGGGAGCATATGGGTTTCGAGTTTTTAGTTTTTAGTTGTGAGTTTCGGGTGTTCGGTTTTTAGTTTGCTGCGGTTATACCGTGAAAATCCCCCAAAATGCCCCTTTGTGAAAGGGGGACAGACACTATCCCTCCTGATTCCTTCCTTTTCTGAAGGAGGGCAGGGGGATTTTATTCATCGGGGGGCCCCCAGGGGCCATTATCGTTTCGGTTTTTACGGGTCCATTTTATACGGGCTGCCGGGTTTAGGGAGTAAGAACCCGATACCCCGCCCTGGTAATGACGGCGAAATAAAAGGGCGGGCCGATTTCCTCCTGCAGGGCCGATACTTTGTTCAGAAATTCCAGGCAGAGTTTGGCCAACTCCTCCAGGGTGGCTCCGGAAGTCAGGGCTTTAAAAAAACGCATCTCCAGGCTCAGGTTCCGGGGCATCACCAGGAGCGGCTGCACCGGCGTGACCTTGAAGGGCAGGGCGTTGTTTTCGCTTTCCACCAGGTAAATCTGATACTGGTTGTCCAGGTCCTCCAGGGAATAGCCGGCCAGGATGAAATTCAGGCGGCGGAACTCCTCCTCGGGCTCGGGGCCGTGCACCGCCAGGTAATCGCCGTACCTCTCCGACAGGAACGGCACGGCCGCCTCCAGGATGTCCTCCACGGCCAGCAGTCCCCGGCGCTGCACCTCCTGCCGCAGACCATGGGTTAAGGGGATGCTCACCCCGGAGCCGCCGCTGACGATGCCGGCGTAGCGCCCCAAAGGAAAAAGCTTCTCCACGGAAAAAAACTCTTTCCGGCCCTGGTCGTCAAACCGGGTGGCCCGGCTGTCCGAGGCCATGATGATACCGTGTCGGTTGAAACCGACGATGGTCTGGGTCATTGATTACCTTTTCTGCAGTAAAACGATGCGGTTGGTATTGGTGCCCTTCTTAAGGTTATCCACCCCCCAGCAGTTGGCCGTCTTGGTAAAGGCCTGATCGTTAATGATGACCATGAGGGGGGTCAAACCCGCGGCCTGGGCGGCGGGGACCACCAGGGTTTCCAGGAGCAGCCGGCCGCCCTTGACCTCCCCCACCTCAAAGGCCACGTGGCCGCCGGGGCGCAAAACCCGGCGCAATTCCGCAAAGACCTGCTGCATCTTCTCCTGCCACTGGGAGGGCTTTTTATACTGCCAGATGGGCACCTGGGACGCGTCCAGGCCATTAAACCAGCACCGGAGCCAGTTATCGGTCCGGTAATCAACCACGTCCAGGAAGGGCGGCGAGGTCACCACCAGGGATACCGTCCGGTCCGGTATCTCCGGGGAAGAGTCGCAGGAACCGGTAATGAGGCGGGCTTCGGACGCCGCGATTTTCAGTACCCGCCGGTCATCCGCAGTCAGGCCCTTTAACAGCGAGCGCGATTTCTTTAAAATTATCTCCGCAATCTGGCGCACCGGCGGGACCTGCTGGCGTCGGGCATTGATGCGCTGCTGCGACGCCACCGACACGGCCTGGTTGGGAGGCATGGTATAGACGGAAAAAAATCCTCTAGAATGCCCGGTGAGGCGGTTGGTGGCCACCATGCGGATCCAGGCGTCCACCGGGTCCGGTTCACCTGCCGCGGCCCGGTCCAAGAGATAGGCACGCAGATTAATCAGGTCGCGCAGGGTCTCGGGATGGTAAAAGACCAGCAGGTCTTCGACAAGTTCCACCGGCTTATAATAATCAATAGCCTCCAGCCGCGCCTTCACCTCCGCCATCTGGGGAGGCTGCAGACGGGGGCGGGACAGGATGTCGCTAAGGGGGTTGATATCGCAACCATAGGGGACCCTGCCCAGCAGGGCCGCCTCCAGGAGCGTCGTGCCCCGCCCCATGAACGGATCATACACCACCTCACCCGGTTTGGTCAGGCGCTCGATGAAAAACCTCGGTAATTGGGGTTTAAAACAGGCCCGGTAGGAAATTTCGTGGAGAGAATGGGCCGCCCGCTGCTTGGCGGTCCAGAACTCGTTGATATACACCGGCGCCGCCACCGCCGGGTCGGGAAAAGCCGCTACCTGGGTCGCCTTCCCGAATTCAGAGAAATTCTCTATTTCCTCAACGAAAGCTGCCTCGGAAGGATGTGGTTCCCGAACCACGAGGCTGAGCAGTCCGAGTCGGTTAACTGACATGGCAATCAGGCCGCATACCGCAAGATCTCCATCTCAGCTCCGTCTTGGACTGCTGTTTCAGCATGTTGGAGCAAATAAGCGGTCACCTCTTCCGATAAATAATACTCTCCGCAATTTTCACAAACTTCGGCGGTTACTTCTTTTAAAATAATGATGCTCCCGGCCCGCTCCAGGGTGACGGTGACCTTAC
>VGSX01000241.1 GCA_016874895.1 Deltaproteobacteria bacterium | reverse complement strand
CATTGACAAGGCGCGGCTTTTTGGCTAAAAATCAGTTCAGGGTCCCATCGTCTAGCGGCCTAGGATACTGCCCTCTCACGGCAGAGACACGGGTTCGATTCCCGTTGGGACTACCATTTTGGTGTTTAACCTATTGATATTCCTCCAAAAAACTTTCGGGGAGGCCCGAACGTTTCGCCATTTCTGCGGCCTGAAGCAGCGCCTTCCCGTCCTGCCGGGTCAAATTCGGCACAAACCGGTTGTACTTTTCCAGGGTCACCACCGGGCTTTTGTGCCCCAGCATCCGCGCCACCCAGTTGATGTTCTCGCCGGCCGAGATTGCCAGGGTGGCAAAGGTGTGCCGCATCTGGTAGGGGGGCCGGTACCGGATCCCCAGACGCTTTAATACCGGTTCCCAGACCTTCATGCGGAAAAGCTCCTGGTTCACTGGCTGCTGCTTCCCATCCAGAAAGACGAAGCCGCCCAATAGCCAGCTGTTGGCCTTCTGGGCTATCAGCGCCTCCCGTACCGGGGCCAGCATATCCATATCCCGAAGACTCCCGGCACTCTTGGGAATGCCGGTCTGCCCCAGCACCCGCCCTTCCCGAATAAGGATCTTGCCCTGGAGGAAGTCCACCCGCGGCCACTTCAAGGCACAGGCCTCATTAGGGCGCCAGCCGGTCCAGAAACCGCAGATCACATAGTTAACATAGAGAGGGGCCAACCGCTGAAAGCCCGTAATGATGTTTTCCCGCTCCTCGAAGGTAAAAGGGTCCACGTCGGTCATGCCCTGGGGCAGGCGCCGCACCGCCAAGGCCGGGTTTTTGGGGATGATCTCGTCCACATAGGCTTGATGCAGCATCATGCGGAGCACCTTCATAGGTTTGTCATTGATGGTGCTTGGTTCTAAGCCCTTGTCAACCAGGGTCCTTTGGAATAAGCATATATCTGCCCTGGTGATCATGGACAAGAGACGATCCTTAAAAAATGGGTAGAGGTGCTTCCAGAAAGCGCTCTCCCAGTTGCGCCGGGTAGTCTCCTTGAGTACCTTTCCCGCCATCCAATCGGCGAAGTACCGGTTGAAGGGTTGGTCTTCCCGCTGGGGAGCGAAGATCTCGATCTTTGCCCCGTGGGGGAAATGCTTCTCGTACTCGAAGATGCCATTGGCGATTTCGGCGTCGATGAGCTTGACAAACTTTTGCGCCTTTTTGATGTTTTCTTTAGTTGCCTTTAAGCCGGCCTTCTCAGTACATTTCACCCCCTTAAAGCGAAAGTGGTAGTAGATACGGCCCTTGACGATTCGGATGGTTGCCATCAGCCCTCCTTGATCCACTCCTCAAGGGCCTGGACAGAAAGCAACACCATCCTACCGCTCTTCTTGAACCAATGCAAACCCTCTTTGAGGTCCCCCCGCATCATCAGATGGCGCACCTGTCTCTCAGAAATGCCGAACAGGTCCGGCGCTTGCTTCGGGCGTATATAAAGGGGACGAGTCTTAAGTTTCATATCTTTACCGAAAGGTAACCTTGGCTGGAAAGGTATCCTCCTCTTCCCGGGTCATTTCCCCATCCTGTACCCTTGACTTTTTCCAAATTTGGAGGGCGGCTCGACCCTTTTCCCCCGCTTCAATTAATTTGGCGCGGTGCTCCTCAGAAAGCTGGCGGCGTTTCCTCGCGCCGGCCATCTCGGCCACCTGCTCTAACAATTCTGGAGGGAAGTAGAGGACGGCCTCGCCGTCCAGGTGGAAATCGGCCCGGCAACCGGGAATTTTCTTGATCTTTTTCCAGATGATCCGAGCCTGCTTGACCCGAGTGGTATAAAGCTGCAAGGTGGGCGGGGCCTCGGAATAGAGGCCGATAAAAGGGCCTTCCTGGGACGGTCCTTTCACAAAACCTTTTAAGGGGATGATTTCATACCATCGCCGGTCTGGTTTACGAATCTCTGATTTTTCGTGGTACCAGGACTCTTCCTGGACGATTCTGAATCTTTTCGTGAGGCTAGATATAACTGCCATCTCTTAGTGCCCGAATTATTTTTCAAGTCATCCTCGCCAGGTGACCTTCCGCCTCATCTAATATGGCATATTGTCACCCTTGTCAATAAAAAAATCTGCGGAGTTTTCTTTCGGCTGGCTAGGGGATTTGAGAAGATGTGAAAAGATCGACCAGTTTAGGCGTATATCTGGGCGATGACCCGATCCATCAGCTTGAGGTGGGCCTTGGGGAGGATCAAATCTTTAACGCCGGGGTTCAAGGATTTGAGCAGCAGATGGTCATCATAAAAGGACAGGCGTCCGATATTGGCCTTACCGGTGGCGTCGCAATAAACCACCAGGTTGCCTTCGTGAAGCTCTTCGTGGGTGTCCTTCTGGATGATGAGCTTCACCCCCTTTTCGATAGCCGGCATGAAGCTGTCATCTTCGACTTGAATAATGTAGAGCTTGCTGAGCAAAGGCTCCTTTACTCCTTTCTCCAGTCCGAATCGCGGCAAGGGAACATATCCGATAGCCGGGGCCGACTCAATATTTTCCGGAAAGGGGCATCCCTGGAAGGCGCTGATGGAAGCGATAATGGGGACGGTCCGGACCTCATCCGTCAGGTCCCCTATCTGCACCCCGAGGGCCGTGGCCACCTTTTGCAAATGGGGGATGGTCCATTGGCGAATGCCCCGGAGCATGCGGGAAAGCTGGGTTGGTTCGACCCCTGCCTGGAGGGCGAAGGGTTTTGCCTTCAGACCCCGCTCCTTCAGTAGCGCTTTTACCCTCTGACTGATGTCCATACTGAAAATATGCATATGTCATTTAGTCACCCCTGTCAAGCTTTATTTATGTGGAATGTCAAGAAAAAGTCATTTTTAACAAAATATTATCGATTTTTCGGAATCTCAGCCCCCCGTTTTTCTATTTGTCATATCATCCTTTCCCCTTGACTGGCAATTAGGAATACCATAATTTTTCCCTTCAGAAAATCCTAGAGTTTGTCCTGTCAAAAATAATCTTGACAAATGCTGACGGATTGACATATTTATCGGGCTATGGAACCGTTCATGAAAATACTGCTAGTATGGATGGCCAGGTAATGAGTGAGCTGCGCAACCAGATTCTGGAAAAGGTGGACGTGCTGGCGGAATATATGGCCATCGGCATTCGCATCGCCAAGGGGGCCAAGCCCAACGCGGCCGGCTGGCTTCCCTGCCACAGCTTCCACCGGGAGGACAAAAACCCTTCCGCGGCCATCAACGTGGGTCCGGACCTCAAGGCCAAGGGCATTTACGTGGACTTCGGGGAGAACGGCACGGGTGGCAAGCCCTGGCTGGCCCTGGGCGTGTTCGACATGCTGGCGTTGCATGGTCCTTACATTGACCGGAACCAAGCCTTTTACGCCCTGGGCCGCAAGTACGGGGTGATCACCGGGGAGGCCAAGACCGGAAGGCGGGACAAGGACCAGCCGCCCACCCTGGATGACGTGGCCCGGTTCAAGCGGAACCTGACGCCCGAGATGATCCAAGACCTTCGGGACCAGCGGGGACTAACCGAAGCCAGCATCGCCCGGTTCGACATCGGCTGGGATCCATCCCGGGGGCGCAATACCATCCCGGTGTGGGAGCCAGCCCCGGTGGGCAAGCGCCTGGTGAACATCAGGTTCCATAATTCCAAAAAGACCCCCAAGACGTTGAATTGGCCGGGATTCGGGGAAGCCCGGCTTTTTGGCCTGGAACGGCTGGCCCAGGCACCCCCGGGGTCCATGGCGATCATCACGGAAGGCGAGTGTTTCCCTGGAAATGCCGAAGTTCTAACTCCCGATGGCTGGGTCCCTTTCTCGAAATATAATGGCGAGCCTGTTGTTCAAGTAAAGGAGGGCGGGGCTGCTGATTTTGTCAGGCCAAAGGCTTTCATCAAAAAGCCTTATAAGGGCAAGTTTGTCAGGAATTATTCAAAGTTCTTCACCTCCGTCTCTACACCTAAGCACCAGATGGTTTCCGTCAATTCTGCGGGAAAGTGGTTAAAGCACGATGCATCCAAGCTTTTGCATCGTCATTACAAAATTCCCCGTGTAACGTGGATTGACGGTCCTGGCATTCCTTTAAATGAATATCAATTAATGCTTACCATTGCAGTAAGCGCCGATGCAACAATAGACCAGCGCAAGGGAAATGGATATAACAATAACTTCCCAAAGGAAATGCGTTATGCTAGATTTGGTTTACACAAAGGACGCAAGATTTCAAGGCTTCGTCATATCCTGGATGCTCTTGAAATAGAGTATTCTGACAACAGATTGTCTGATGGCACAAGATCAATCTGCTTTTCTTTGCCTGATTGGGTTCCGGGCAAAGTTTTTCCTTCTGAATGGCTGGTGCAAGCTTCTCTTGACCAAAGGCTACTCATTTTGGGCGAGTTGCTTCACTGGGATGGCAATTCTGTTCCTAATCGCAATCAAATAGAATATTCAACGATTATCAAAGAAAATGCCGATTTTGTTCAATCTATGGCCCATACCAGCGGCATGGTGTCCACGATCATGCTAAGAAAGCGGGCGCAATATTCATGGTTCAAAGTCTCGATACTGCTTAACAAAAAGTACAGTTCGTGGCAAAGCATTAAAACAAGTTATACTGATTATCAAGGAGAGGTTTATTGCGTACAAGTGTCTTCCGGGATGATCCTGGTGAGGCAAGAAGGTAAGGTGTATATTTCTGGCAATTGTGACGCCATGTTGGCCGATCAGGTCACCGGCTTCATCGGGGTCAGCTCCACCAACGGCGTCAAGGCCTTCAAGCCGGATTGGGTGAAACACTTCCATGGCCGCCACGTGGTTCTGCTCTACGATGCCGACAAGGAAGGCCGGGAGGGGGTGCACAACCTGGTCCTGCCCGCGTTCCGGGAAGCGGTGGAAAGTGGCCGGGTATTATCCCTCAAGGTAATCTGGCTCTATGACAAGCCGGACAAGGAACACAAGGACCTCACCGATTGGATTGTCACGGACGGCGGCTCCGGCGAGGCTTTAAAGAAGCTCATCGAGGAAACCCCGCCTTACGCTTACCCCACCTCCATCCGGCACCTCCCCGACCCCATCGAGCTTAAGAGTTTCACCGAAATCGACAAATCGGAGAATGCCGGCCAGCGGGTCACGGTGGACCTGCAGGTCTTCGGGGAGAATACCGTGGCCTACTACGCCGCCATGAAAATCAAGGTGACCCACTGCCAGGCCCGGGTGGAAGGGAAGTGCAACGGGCCCAAGGATGAAAAAACCGGCCAAAGCAATGGCGCCTGTCAGCAAGATATTCCCGTGCCCATGGGGGACCGGATACTCATCGCCGGGGTGCGGGCCACGGAAAGCCAGTTCAAAAACCTCCTGCGCGATTACGTCTGCGACCGGGACAAGCGCCCCACCCTCAAGGTGGAGGACACCGACAAGATCGTAGTCCGGGAGGTCTTCGCGCACCAGATTTTCGAGCCCATGCAGTTCAATCAGAAAAACCAGCTGGACAAGCCCATCTACGTCCTGGGCGGCGACCTGGTGGAGATCGGCAAGTACCAGGCCACCGGCCGCATCGTGGGCAGCTACCGGGATCAGCAGCCGGTCCTGTTGGTGGACACCCTGGTCCCCCAGGACGAGGATTA
>VGSX01000240.1 GCA_016874895.1 Deltaproteobacteria bacterium | reverse complement strand
TGTGCCTGGATGCCCTCATTACTCTCATCAGCAGCATGGCCTTTTTTATCCCGGGCAACCTGGGGGTGCAGGAAGGCGGCGCGGTTCTTTTGACCATCGGTTTGCACCTGGGAGCCCTCATCGGGGCCACCTTCAGCATCGTGCGCCGTCTCCGGGAAGGCTTTTGGCTGGCCGTCGGTCTGGTTGTCCTGGCCTACGACCGCTGAGGCGGAAAATACCCGACCGAATAAGCCCTAAGGCGGGTGGCGCTTCGCCTTTCCGCCCTGCTGCCTAATCTCAAAATCACTTCTCACCCCAGCGCCGGAACAGGCGGTGGGGAATATGCAGGCTGTCCAATATTTTTCCCAGGGTCTGGTGGATTAGATCGTCAATAGTCCGGGGGCGGTGATAGAAAGCGGGCATGGGCGGCAGGATGATGGCCCCCATGGCCGCCGCCCGCTGCAGGAGCTCGAGATGGCCCAGATGCAGGGGTGTTTCCCGCACCACCAGCACCAGGGGCCGGCGTTCTTTCAGGGTGACATCCGCGGCCCGCACCAGCAGGCTGGCGCTGTAGGAGTTGGCAATGGCGGATAACGTCTTGATGCTGCAGGGGATTACCACCATGCCGCCGGTGAGGCAGGAACCGCTGGCTATGGGGGCGGTGAGGTCGTCGTTGTCATGGACCCAGGTCGCCAGTTTTTCGGCTTCCTCGGGCGAAAAGTCTGTTTCCACCTGAAAATTCAGCCGGCCCGCCGGGGTGATGACCAGATGAGTGTCGAGGTGCAAGGTTTTTAGAACTCGCAGCAGTTCCAGGCCGTATATCACCCCACTGGCCCCGGTGATGCCCACGATGATATTTTTAGCAGGATCATTCATGCGTTATGCCATCCCATTATGATCTTTATTGTATTTCTCAATGCCTCTGGTCTGAACCCGATCTTGAGGGTTAATGCCCCAGGGAATTTTTCATTCCAGCAATTTAAAGGCCAGGGTAACCCGGGTGCCGCGCCCCACTTGGCTCTCCAGGTGAATTTCGCCCTGATGCGCCGCCATAATCTGCTGGGCGATGGCCAGACCCAGGCCTGAGCCCCGAGGTTTGGTGGAAAAGAAGGGCTGAAAAATTCTGGACAGGACCTCAGGGGGGATGCCGGAACCGGTATCCGTGATGTGGACCAGAATGTGGCCATCATCCTCCTGGCTGGCCACTGTCAGGGTCCCCTCCCCTTCCATGGCCTCCAGGCCGTTTTTGGCGATATTCAAGAGCACCTGGCGGATATGATCCCGGTCGAAGGCCAGAGGTGGGAGGGAGGGCGCCAGGTCCAGGATCAGGGCGATGCCCTTCTCCTCCAGGACCGGGGTCAGGAAGCGGCAGGTCTCGGCAATGAGATCGTTCAATTCGCCCAATGTTAGCCGGGGTTCGGCAAACTTTCCGTAACGCCCCACTTCCACCAGGAACTCTTCCAACCGTTTGATTTCATCGATGACAATCTGAAGCTTCTCCAGATTCTTTTCCCTGGGCCCGTCGAAATTCTCCCTTACCTGCCGGGCGAACCCGCCGATGACCATGAGGGGGTTTTTGATCTCATGGCTGATATGGGCCGCCATCTGGCCCAGCACGGCCAGTTTCTCATTCTGGAGGACCTTCTCCTGCAGGAGGCGGCGTTCCCGCAGATCCCGGAAAAAACCCACCACCGCGTTGATATGGTGGTCATCGCCGATCAAGGCGGCGGACAGCTCCACCGGAATATGCTCCCGGTCTTTGCTCATCACCGTGGTTTCGTGATTGATCAAGCGGCCCCGGCCGCCATAGCGGGTGGAAAAAAGTTTTTGCAAGACATCCTGAGCTACATTAGGAGGATAGATATCTTCCACCATGATTTTGCCGATGACCTCTTCTTGTTTATACCCCAGAATTTTCTCCGCCCCGGCATTAAAGATCAGGATGTTGCCCTGGCGGTCGCTGGCCACGATGCCGTCGCTGGAGGTCTGGATCATTTTGGTCTGAAAGCGGTGCATGGCTTCGATTTCATGGGCCATGGCCCGCTCCGACCGCTGGCGGCGGATGTGACGCCACATTCCCTGGAGGAGCAGGGTAAGCTGACGTTGATCTTGATCATCATAGGGCTCCAGTTTGTTGCCCACCGCTATCAAAGCCGCCACCCGGTTTTCATCCAGGACGGGCACTATGAGCAGGCGGTGCAGAGCGATATGACCCGGTGGATAACCTTTTTTCCTTTCCTCGGATTTCTCATAGTCGTTGACTAATATCGCCCGGCGTTGGCGCACGGCTTCGCCCCATAACCCGGCCGAAACAATGGGATAGACCAGGGGACGGTCATGTATGGCACATTGGTCCATCACCAGGCTGGACCAGGAAAGGATATGCAGGTTTTGTTCCCCTTCATCCAGCAGACCCACAAAACCCACCTGGCTCCGGGTGAGTTTCACCCCGGCCTCCAGGGTATAATCCGTCACTTCCTGAAGGGAGGCTGCGGTCATCTGGCTCAGCTCCCAGACCGCCGCCAGGCGGGATTCATTAAGGCGCAGGGCCTCCTGAGCACTCTTAATGTCACGGAACAGCGGGAAGATACAGGCGATGCCCACGGCCAGCAGACCGGAAACAAAAAGGCCCACCACTTCTGCAAAGATATCCAGGGGATGCTGATAGCCGAAGAAATAAATCTCCCGGAGGGTGATACCCCGCCGGACGATCATGAGAACCAGGGCCGCCGCGATGATGCTCCAGGCCCAGGTCCTCCCGGTGGCCCGGATCAGGCGCAAGGCCGCCAGCGCCGCCAGGAACTGGAATATGATCGAAAAAATTAATAAAAATGTGGCATCCATGGCCCGTCCGAGTCAATGCGATTACTTAAGCTTGACGGAACTTTTGTGTTCTCTGTGCCTGGTATTTTTTTACCGTAGAGGCATAGAGGGATAAATTTACTCTATCAGCCGGCGCCTCCTGAAGGCTGCTGGCCGGGTTTGGAAGTCAAGAGTTTGATGGTCACCTTGGTGCCGACATTTTCCTGGCTGTCAATGGTAATCTGCCCCCGATGTTGGGAAATGATCTTGTGAACAATAGGCAGGCCCAAGCCGGGGCCGGCCGGTTTCGTGGAAAAGAAGGTATCGAAAATATGGGGCAGGATGGCGGCGGGAATGCCCCTGCCATTATCGGTGATTTCAATGATCACTTCGTCATTATGCTGATAGGTGACAATCCCCAGGCGCCCCCCGGTGGGCAGAGCCTCCAGGCCATTGGCCATCAATTGCAGCAGGGCCCGCTTCATGTTGCCCACGTCCATGATGAGGGGCGGGAGACCATCGGCGAGTTCCACCTTTAATTTGATCTTTTTCTCCTCGAAGGTATCTTTCAAGATTCCCAAAGCACCCCGCACCACCTGGTTGAGGTCCTGCTCCTCTTCCCTGGGTATGGCAATTACCGTGGTCTCCACGATGTCCCGCACCATCTGCTCCAGGCGCTCTGCTTCTTTGATGATAATTTCGGCATACTGCTGCGTAACCGAGCCGGCCGGCAACTTCTTATAGAGGCGATGGGCGAAGCCGCCGATGGCCACCAGGGGGTTGCGGATGTGGTGGGCCACCATCTGGGCGCTGCGAACCGCCAGGCCCAGCTGACCGGCCAGAGACTGGAAAAACTCCACGTGTTCCTTGGCAAAATAGCCTTTCTGACTGCTGGCCGCCGTGAGAACGCCCAGGGACATGGTCTCCGTAGCGATGGGGGCCATGACAAAGGAGGCCAGGGTTTCTGCCTCATGGAGCCCCTGGAGCCGGTCCCAGACGATGGTGCTATCCGCCACGGAGATCACCTGGGGGGTCAGGAGGCACTGCCCCAGCAGGGGACGCATGTCGGGTTTGATACCCACCTCACCCACCTGGGGGGGCAGATTGCGATAGCTCTTAATACGGAGAAAGCCGTCGTCATCCAAAAGACGAATGGCGCATCTTTCCACCCCGAGGCGGTCCACCAGCAGATTGAGAACGCCATCCATCAATTCCGGCATATACAGGGAAGAGGTTAACTTACGGGCCGCTTCGTAGAGCACCGAAAGCTCCGCCACCCGGCGCTTAAGCTGCTCCTGGCTTTCTTCCAGGGAACTGGTGACCCGGCCGAAAAGATCGAAGACCTCCTCCATGCGGGAACCCACCGAGGAAAGATAACCGTCCACGATGACCCGGGCCGCGGCGGGACCGATGGAGCCGGCTATGGTGCGCTCCACGAAATCGGCCAGCTGAATTTTCTCCTGGTCGCCCCATTCTTCCTCAGGATTTTTCAGGCCCTCGAGGAAGGTCTGCCGGGCTTCGGCGGCTTTTTCCACCCCGATGAATTTTCCCATGAATTGAATGAGCTGATCCAGACTGGGCAAGTAGGTGAAGCGTTTTTCCCGGGGGCGGCTGGCCTCCAGGGAAAAAATTTCTACGAAACGATGGGCTTCCTCAATTTCCAGGTGCCGGGGAGCCGTCGCTAAGGAGACGCAGGCAAAGACGGTGACATTAGCCAACAGGGACCAGAAAAAGGCATGGGAGAGGGGGTCGAGGCCGGTTAAGCCGAGCAAAGTAGTGGGCTTGAGCCAGGCAATGCCCCAGGGCCCCTGGGTGATCAGAGATTCCGGAAACCATCCCGCTTCCACCATGGTGGGAAAAACCAGCAGATAAAACCAGAGCGAAAATCCACAGAACAGACCAGCCACCGCGCCTTTTTGATTGGCGTCCCGCCAGTAAAGGGCCCCGAGGACCGCGGGAGCCAGTTGCGCTACCCCGCAAAAGGCGATATACCCCATATCCACCAGCATCAGGGTCGTGCCGATGAGCCGATAAGTCGCATAGCCCAGCAGGATGACCACTACTATCCCGAACCGTTTAATGTTCAGCAGGTGGGGGGATAGCCGGTCGGCCAGATGCAGGCGCAATGCCAGCGGCACGATGAAGCTGTTCATAAGCATGGTGCTCACCGCAATGGACGCCACGGCCACCATGGCAGTGGCAGCGGACAGCCCCCCGATAAAGGCCAGGAGGGCCAGGAGGGGATAGCCCTGCTGGAGAGGGAGGAGCAATACGAAGGTATCGGCCTGGGCCGGAGACATGGTCAAGAGCAGGCCGCCCAGGGCAATGGGCAGGACAAAAAGATTGATCATAAAAAGATACAAGGGGAGCAGCCACATGGCGGTGAGGATGTGCTGCTCATCAGTATTCTCCACTACGGCCATGTGAAACTGCCGGGGGAGCAGGAGGATGGCGCCCATGGCCAGCAGGGTTTCCACCAGAAATCTGATATAACTGTTGTGAGGACCGGTACTTAACTGGGTGAGAGCGAATAACTCCGGACTGCGGGAAACCTGGTCAAAAAGGTCACGCCAACCCGAAAAAAGAAAAAAGGAAACCAGGATGCCGATGGCCAGGAAGGCAAACAGCTTGACCAGGGACTCAAAGGCCACCGCGGCCACCATCCCTTCGTGACGGTCGGTGGGGTCGAGATGCCGGGCCCCGAACAGAATGCCGAAAACCGCCAACACCAGAGCCACATAAAAGGCGGTGTCATGCGCCAGGTAGGTCTGCGCCGCAGGACTTTCCTGCCCCACCAGGATATTGAAGGTGCCGGAGATGGACTTGAGCTGCAG
>VGSX01000239.1 GCA_016874895.1 Deltaproteobacteria bacterium | reverse complement strand
GTAAAATCTTCGTCTACCCGGTAGCTGAAGTCATCCGCATCCGCACCGGCGAAAGCGGGGAAGAAGCGGTTTAAAGACAGGGAAAAGGGAAGAGGGATCAGGGAAGAAGGAAGAGGGAAGAGGGAAGAGGGAAGAGGGAAGAGGGAAAAGGTAAGCGTGCAGCGGTCAGCTTACAGCCGTCAGCTAATGCTTTAAATTCAAATAGTTATTCTAAGGTGATGGATCACTGGTTTTTCGCTTAGTTTCCCTAATCCATTGTTTTTGCTGAAAGCTGAACGCCTACGGAAAAAGGAACCAGGGATTATTTTCCGGGATGTAGCTGATAAACTTTTCCCTCTTCCCTACATTAATAATGAACTGGCTGCCGATTTTTTTCAGGGAAATTCTGCTCTTTAAACGGCGACTGCTGCGGTTGGGTTTTGTCCTCTCCACCATGCTGACGCCCTTATTGTATCTGCTGGTCTTTGGCGTCGGCCTGGGCAAGCGGGTGACCATTGCCGGGGGCAGCTATCTGGACTACCTGCTGCCGGGGCTGTTGGCCGTCACCGCCATGATCAACTCCTATACCTGGGTGGCCAACGGGATGACCGTGGCCCGCCTGTTTTTCCGCACCTTTCAGATTTATATCCAGGCGCCGGTGAGCGCCCTGGCCATCATGTGGGGCGAGGTGTTTTCGGGCATGGCCCGGGGGCTTTTCGCCTCCCTGATTCTCTTGGGCTGCGGCTATGTCCTGGGCAGCCAGCTGCCCCTGAACGCCATTTTTCTGGCCGCCTGGCTGCTGAACTGCTTCATGTCCGCCTCCTTCGGGGTGATCGTCGGCCTGATCTCGCGTTCCCACGATGATGCCGCCAGTTTTACCAATTTCTTCATCATGCCCATGGCCTTTTTCAGCGGCACCTTCTTCCCGGTGGAGGAAATGCCCTTCCTGGTGCAAAAAATCATCCTCGTCCTGCCCCTGACCCACGTGAACTATCTTTTACGCCAGCCGTTCTGGTCCGCCGAAAGCTTAACCTCCTTCGCGGTCGTCTTAGGCTACAGCCTCTTCTGTTTTTTTCTGGGTGTCTGGCTCATCCGCCGCTACGACGAATGACTCTGGTTCTGACTCAGGACAGTTTCTCATGGGCCGGGGGCCCACATGTAAAGCATGAAAAGGTTGTTTGAAGGCGGGATGCGCTTCGCTTTCCCGCCCTACATGGTGAACTTTTCATAACAGTTTCTCATGGGCCGGGGGCCCACATGTAAAGCATGAAAAGGTTGCTGGAAGGCGGGATGCGCTTCGCTTTCCCGCCCTACATGGTGAACTTTTCATAACAGCAATTACCTGTGCCGGAGTTCCGCCAGCAGCCGCAGCACCCGGCCGGCCGCGCCGCTGGCCTGGCAGACCGTTTCGGCAATATCCTGGGGGCCCAGGCAGGTCCCGGCCAGGCACACTCCCGGGAGGCTGGCTTCCACCGGGTGCATGATGGGATGCCGGGCCTTGAAAAAGCCCTGTTCGTCCCGCTCCAGGATTTGGTCCAAAAACGGCGGTGGGGTTTTCGGCCCCTCCAGCCCCACGGCCAGCACCGCCAGGTCCACGGTAAGGCGCTCCTGCCTGCCGGTGGCCAGATCTTCATAGGCAATAACCGGCTGGCCCTCCTGGGCCAGGGTGATGCTCCCGGGCAGGGCCTTGAAAAAACGGACCCCCGCGGCCTGGGCCCTCAGGTAGAGTTCCTCGAAGCCTTTCCCGGACGTGCGGATATCATTATAAAAAATAGTCACCTCGATCTCAGGGTTATGCTCCAGGGCCAGCATGGCCTCCTTGATGGAGGCGGTGCAGCAATACCCGGAGCAGTACGGCAGAAACCGGCGGTCTCGGGAACCGACGCATTGGATAAAGGCCAGCCGGCGCACCGGACGCCCCTCTGGCGTCACCAGTCGCCCGGAGGTAGGCCCCGTGGCGCAGACCAGGCGCTCGAACTCCAGGTTCGTGATGACCGGGGGGAGAACTCCGTAACCATACTCGCCCTTGATTTTGGGATCGAAGGGGGTGGCCCCGGTGGCCAGGATCACCGCCCCCACCTGCAACGGCACCGTGCGGGGGGCGTCATCCAGGTTGATGGCCTGGCGGCCGCAGGCCGTAGCGCACTGGCGGCAGTCGATGCAGTAGTCCTTCTCCAGGGTGGCCCGCAGCGGCACGGCCTGGGCAAAAACGATGCGGATGCACTTCCGGGGTTTCATCCCGAGATTCCAGGAACTGGGGAGGATAACCGGGCAGACCTCGCCGCAACTGCCGCAGCCCACACACTTGGTCATGTCCACGTAGCGGGGCTTCAGGGTGACCTCCACCCGAAAATCCCCCGGCCCGCCGGTGATCCGGGTCACCACGGCATTGGTCAACATCTCGATATTGGGATGGGTGGCCACCTCCACCAGTTTAGGACCCAGGATGCAGATGGAGCAGTCCAGGGTGGGAAAGGTTTTGTCCAGCTTGGCCATGATGCCGCCAATGCTTAAAGATTCATCCAGGAGATAGACCTTGTGGCCGGCTTTGGCCAGATCCAGAGCCGCCTCACACCCTCCTACACCCCCGCCAATAACCAGCACCTCCGAATGCACCTCGGAGGGCCGCAGGACTGGCAAGGGCCCCTGTTCCAGAGCCAGGAGCAGTTCACCCGCTGCGCTGGCCGCATCCCGCCAGGCCCATAAATCCACCACTGGAACCTTAAAACCGGTGAGTAATTTGAAAAACCTTGCGCTTAGCTCCGGACCACAGGCCGCCAGTATGCATTGATCCGGCGTTTCTTGCAGGATTTTTTCCAGGCGTGCCAATCCCGCCGGGGTGCAGCACGGCTCCAGGATCATCACCTCCGCCGGTTGGCCGGACAACTCCGCAGCCACGGTATTCAGGTCCACCTTAAGGTCAGGGCAGTTGCATAAGAGGATTTTTTTTCCGGCCATAGGGCTTGGTTTCCGGTTTGTGGTTTCTGGTGTCCGGTTTTAACGTGAAAAGTCCCCGACCGTAGGGGTGGGTTTACCCCGCCCCTACGGATAGATTTTCCTGTGTTAGACTTAATGCGATGCACCTATTTTTATCCGGACATGCGGGTTGATTCCTCTCTCTTCCCCTCGCCCCTTGAGGGGAGAGGGTCAGGGTGAGGGGTGAATTTGACTGCTAGTCGCTCACATCTGCAAGCGATCCGACTCTGCTGGCTGCCCCGGCGGGATCGGCTGCGATTCTCTCGAGTTCAGTTCCGCCAGTTTCTCGGTCAACTGCTGTATCAACTGCTGAAAGGCGCGTCCCTCGGTGGCCGATATCCAGGCCAGGTGCAGGCGTTCCGGATCGATTCCCTGGTCCGCCAGTTTGGGTTTTAATTTCTCCATCCGGGCCTTGGCCCTGAGGTTGCCGCTGAGGTAGTGGCAGTCCCCCGGGGGGTGGCAGCCGGTGACCAAAACCAGGCCCGCACCTCTGGCAAAGGCGTGCTGCACCAGTTTGGGGTGCACCCGCCCGGCGCACATGGTGCGGATCAGGCGCACGTTGGGGGGATAGGCCAGCCGGGAGACCCCGGCAAAATCCGCCCCGGCATAGGAACACCAGTTGCAGGCAAAGGCCAGAATCTTCTCCCCGGGGGCCTCGGCCAGGGCTTCATCGATCTGGGCCAGAATCATCTCGTCGGTGAAACCGTGAGCGATCACCGCCCCGGCCGGACACGCCCCGGCACAGACGCCGCACCCTTTGCAGGCGGAATTGATAATCCTGGCCGTAGTCTTGTCCTCGGCGGTGACCATTTTCACCGCCTGGAAGGGACATTGCTGAAAGCACCGCTGGCAGCCGGTGCATTTTTCCGGGTCGATTTCGCAGACAATGCCGTCCAAAGTAACGGTGTCGTGGGCCAGCAGGGACATGACTTTGGCCGCCGCGCCGCTGGCCTGGGCCATGGCCGCGGCCATGTCTTTGGGACCCTGGCAGGACCCGGCCAGAAAGACGCCGTCCAAAACCGTGTCCAGGGGCCGCAGCTTGGGATGGGCCTCCAGGAAAAAGCCGTCCGGCCCCACCGGTAATCTTAAGGTGTCCTGGAGAACCTGGTTGTCTCCCGGCGTCATCCCCACCACCAGGACCGCCAGGTCCACCAGGTCTTCGCTGGGTCCCCGGAAAATCTCGTTATCGGCCTCGAGCCGCAGCCGGCCGTCTTCCGGGATGATGTCCCGGACCCGTCCCCTGAGAAACAAAAGGCCGGCTTCCCGAGCCCGGTTATACAGTTCTTCCCATTCCCGCCGCACCGTGCGGATATCACGGTAATACACCCGGATCCGGGCCCGGGGGAACCGCTCCTGGAGCTCCAGGGCCTGCTTCAGGGCGGTGGCGCAGCAGATACGGGAACAGTAGCGGTTGCCGTCCTCTTCCCGGGAACCGATACACAGCACGAAAGCTATGTCCCGGGGCTCCGGCAGCGGCAAGACATCCCCGGCGCTCATGGCAGCCAGCCGGGCTTCCAGCTCCAGGGAGGTCACCACCTGGGGCAGCCGGGCCCAGTCTTCGTAGCGGCTGCCCTGCGGCTCAAAAGGGGTGAAGCCGGTGGCCACCACCATACTGCCCACCTCGAAGGTATGGCAGAGCGGCTGAGCGGTTAGATCAATGGCACGCGGGGGGCAGACCTGGACACATTCCCCACAAAGGGTACAGTGCTCCGTCTCAATAACATACCGACCCGGAAAAGCGGTGGGGGAAGGGAGGTAAATGGCGGTCTGGCCCTCGGCTGCCTGGACCGGACAGACCGCCTGACACCGGCCGCAAAGATCGCAGGCCTCCGTCACCATTCGGGGTTTTTGGGTCACTTTCACCTGGTAGCTCCCGAGATGGCCGTTAAAAGCCGTCACCTGGCTGTTTACCAGCACCGTAATACGGGGGTGAAGGCTCGCCGCGGCCATGATGGGGTTCACCAGGGTGAGGGCCCTTTGACCGTGGGGAAAGGTGCGGTGCAGATAATTGGCCCAGCCCCCCAAAATGGGCTTTTTTTCCACCAGGATAACTTCGTGCCCGGCCTCGGCAATGTCCAGGCCGGCCCTGAGACCCGCCGGACCGCCGCCGATGACCAGAGCCCGCCGGGTCACCGGGGCCCGGCGTTCAAACAGGGGTTGAGCCAGGCGCACCTTGGCCACCCCCATGCGGATCAATTCCAGGGCCTTGACTTCTGCAGCCTGGGGTTCAGGGGCATGGACCCAGGAACAGTGCTCCCGGAGATTAACGATCTCCAGAAAATAGGGGTTGAGCCCGGCTTCGGCCAGCATCCGCCGGAAGGTCAGCTCATGCATTTTGGGGGAACAGGCGGCAATCACCACCCGGTTTAGCCCATGTTCGGCCAGGTCCTCCACTATCTCCTTCTGACCGGCCTCGGAACAACTGTATAACTGGTGCCGGCAGACCGCTACCTCGGGCAGGGCGCCGGCCCGTCCCGCCAGCGAACCGGGGCGCAAGACTCCGGCGATATTGAGGCCGCAATGGCAGATATAGATACCCAGGCGGAGTGGCTCAGTCATGTGCTCTGAAATGTACTCCAAAAGGTTCAGGGGATCCGGTGGCACAGGCTTCCAGCCTGTGCGTTGCTGAACAGGTTGAAAGCCTGTTCCTCCTCTTTTACCTTCGTATCAACCTGGCCACCGCCTCTTCC
>VGSX01000238.1 GCA_016874895.1 Deltaproteobacteria bacterium | reverse complement strand
TTTAATCTGGCGTATCTGCTGCACGGTCCAAATCTTCTGGACCGTAAGCTGCAACTCGCCTCGAAACGGTCTGAGCTGCCCCACCACCGCGACGTAGTCCCCCACGCGGAATGGCCCCGGAAAATCCTTTAAGACATTGGACCAGAGTTTGCTCTTAAGTGACCCGCTGCGGTCGCCCAATACCAAAGTAAGATACGGCTCGCCGTTGCGGGTATGCCCCGGCTCCACCTCCCGCACCATAAAATACTGTTGAATTTCCATGCCTTCTTTCATGTCCGCGATCAAATGATGGATCATGCCAGAAACCTGTCCTTTCCCAGCCTGAGGATATGACGCAAGACCGCAGCACCCCCGTTTAGCCCATTATCCTGGCTGCAGTAAGGGGCTTGGTGGTGGAAGCATGACCAATTCCTCCGCCCGGCGGTCTCGTTCTTTTTCTAAGTTATCATCTTTGAGATCAATCAGTTAACACTTCTTGACATTTAGTGTCGTTATAATTAATTTAGACTAATGACTAAGCCGATAAAATATAGAGAGCTTCTCGTTGTTAACCGAACGGCCTGACGGGTAATGTTAGCCCGCGACAACCTGAGCGTGCCTGCCAGCCTCGGTGAGGCTGGGGTCTCAAGTGGTTAACTCATCGATTATATTTAGATATTTCGTGACAACCGACGTTCCCCCCCCTGGATTGCCTGAAAGTTCATAATCGGTGAAAAAAGTTTTGATTATAATAAGTGAATATGATAGTATCAGATTTTAAAATTTATAGGAGCTTCTTGTGGAGGCTACCAGAAATCTCCCATGGATAGAGATTATATAGATAAAATAATTCATCTGGGGAAAGAAAAAGGCGGCTACCTGACCTATGACAACCTCAACGAGTTGATTCCTTCGGATATCGTGGACCCCATCGAAATCAAGGAGGTCTTCGATTCTTTGCAGGAAGAAGAAATTGAGGTTGTGGATAGCATCGAGGACGTCACCTACCCCGGCATGGAATTAGCCGAGGAACCCGGAGAGGTGGAAATCGAAGAAGCCTTCGATGCCGAAGAGGTGCCCGAACAGGAGGGTATCGTGGCGGCCTACTTTCGGGAGATGCTGCGGTATTCCGTCTTGACCCCGGATGAAGAGAAAGAACTGGGCCGCATTATCAAAAACGGCCAGGAAACCATCCTCAAATTGGTGGGTCTGGTCCAGTCTGATCTGGATGAGGTCCGCTATCTGCAGACAAAGGTCCGGGAATGGTTCCAGACCGAAGAAAAGACGGCCCAGGGCAAAGAGAAACTGTTCCGGTTTATTAACAGGACTCTGGGGGAGGTGTTGCGCCAGAACCCCGGGGCCGAAGAAATCAAACAGTTAGCCAAGAAGATTAAAGAAAAAGAAAACGAGGTCATCAGGGCCCGGGATGAAATGATCAAGGCCAACCTGCGTCTGGTGGTGAGCATCGCCAAGAAGTATCTCCATCGGGGGCTGAGTTTTTCCGATCTGATCCAGGAAGGCAACCTCGGTCTCATGAAAGCGGTCACCCGCTACGATTACACCACCGGCTATCGTCTCAGCACCTTTGCCTCCTGGTGGATCCGTCAGACCATCACCCGGGCGATTTACGACAAGACTCGCACCATTCGCATTCCCGTGCACCTGCAGGAAATCCGGAACCGGTGCTATCGGGCCTTTTACGATCTGCTCAAAGAGTTGGGCCGGGAGCCCCTGCTCAAGGAAATCGCCGAGCGGTCCGGGGTGCCCGAGGATAAGATCCTGGTGGTGACCAACCTGTCCGATGAGCCCATTTCCCTGGAAACCCCCGTGGGCGACGAAGGGGATCGACTGGGGGATTTTATCCGCAACGATCAGGCGGTTTCACCCTTTGAATCGATTATCTGTTCGGAGTTGTCGGAAAAGACAGATGCCATCCTGTCCACTCTGACTCCCCGGGAAGAAAAAATTATGAAGATGCGCTTCGGCATCGGGGCCGAAGTGGAGCACACCCTCGAAGAAATCGGCCGGGAGTTTAAGGTCTCCCGGGAGCGTATCCGCCAGATAGAGAAGAAAGCCCTGAAGCGCCTGAAACATCCCACCCGTAAGGCTACTCTGGAGGATTTTCTGGAGTAATCGCTGGCCTCTTCACTGTATTCGAATCTCGTGCTCTTTATTGGGAGGGATATTATATGACCATTATGGACACCGCAAAAATAGCTGCACTGCGGGAAAAACTGCTGGAACGCAAACGCAAATTATGGCGGGAAGTCAAAGGGCAGATCAAAACCGGTCTGGGGGAAAGTTATCAGGACCTCCTGGCTACGGCCCGGGACGAAGAAGACCAGGCTCAGGTCAACCTTTTGGAAGAAACCCAATTTTCCCTGATCGAACCCAAGCGCCAGGAATTGGTGGCCATTGAAGAAGCCTTGCAACGTCTGGAAAACGGCACCTACGGCGAGTGCGAGGGCTGCGGCAAGCTCATCGAGCCGCGGCGTTTAGAGATCATGCCCCAAACCGCGCTCTGCCGCGACTGCCAATCACAAAAAGAAAAAATCGCCAAAGCCAGCCTGCGTTAAGGTAAGTCCGGCATCAAGGCCAGGATATACCCAACACGGCGCGCACTCGCCTGTGAAGCCGCCATCTCAAACCCCGCTGTCCCATTGAGAGTGAAAGGATGAGGGGAGGGGGACCGAAATTCCGGTTCCCCTCATGGTACTGCCGAGGGAAGCCGGCCGACCAGAACCGTTTCTTCAAACCTCTTTAAATAATAGCAGAATATTTTTAAGCAGCCAGGGGTTGTTCGCCAACCGCCCCTACAACCCTAAACCGGGGGCAATTTATGAAAATTAAAGCATCTTCCGGACCTGCCAAGGATAAACCAGAATCCAAAGCCGCCATCGGCCCGGTCCGCTACGACGTATCTTTGCTCACCGCCGATGACCTTTTCATCTTTAACGAAGGCAACCACTTCCGTCTCTACGAGAAGCTCGGCAGCCATTGCCTGGAAAGCAACGGCGTCCCCGGGGTCTATTTCGCCGTCTGGGCCCCCGATGCCGAGCGGGTCTATGTCATCGGGGAATTCAACGGCTGGCACAAGGAGGCCCATCCCCTGGGCTCCCGGGGCCAGTCCGGCATCTGGGAGGGGTTTATCCCAGGAGTCCAGCGGGGTGCGAAATATAAATACTACGTCCACTCCCGTTACCATGGCTACCGGGTGGAAAAGGCCGACCCCTTTGCCGTGTTTTTTGAGGGGCCGCCCCGGATGGCCTCCATTATCTGGGACCTGGATTATACCTGGAGTGACGGGAACTGGATGGCCCAGCGCCACCGGCGCAATGGCCTGAAAAGACCCATATCCATCTATGAGGTGCACCTCGGCTCCTGGCGCCGGCTTCCCGAAGAGGGTAACCGCTTCCTCAGTTACCGGGAACTTGCCCCGCAATTGGCAGCCTATGTCCAGGAAATGGGTTTTACCCACGTGGAGTTTCTGCCGGTCATGGAGCATCCCTTTTACGGCTCCTGGGGATACCAGACTACGGGGTATTTCGCCCCCAGCAGCCGCTACGGCAATCCCCAGGATTTCATGTACCTCGTGGACACCTTGCACCAACACGGCATCGGGGTGATCCTGGACTGGGTCCCGTCGCATTTCCCCGCGGACGAACACGGCCCGGCTTACTTTGACGGCACCCATCTCTACGAGCATGCCGACATGCGCAAGGGCTTCCACCCGGACTGGAACAGCTACATTTTTAATTACGGCCGCAACGAAATCCGCAGCTTTCTCCTGAGCAGCGCCTTTTATTGGCTGGACAGACACCACGCCGACGGTCTCAGGGTGGATGCCGTAGCATCCATGCTCTACCTGGACTATTCCCGCAAAGAGGGGGAGTGGATCCCCAATATCTACGGTGGCAAGGAAAATATCGAGGCCATCTGGTTTTTACGCAAGTTCAACGAGGAAGTTTATAAAAACTTTCCCGACGTGCAGACCATCGCGGAAGAATCCACCGACTGGCCCATGGTTTCCCGGCCCAATTACCTGGGCGGCCTGGGTTTCGGCCTCAAGTGGGACATGGGCTGGATGCACGACACCCTGAAATATATGTCGTATGACCCCATTCACCGGCGCTATCACCATAACACCATTACCTTCCGCATGCTCTACGCCTTCCAGGAAAACTTTGTCCTGCCTTTGTCCCACGATGAAGTGGTGCACGGCAAAGGATCCCTGATCAGCAACATGCCCGGCGATTACTGGCAGAAATTCGCCAACCTGCGCCTGCTCTTCGGCTACATGTATGGCCAGCCGGGGAAAAAGCTCTTGTTTATGGGGATGGAATTCGGCCAGTGGAATGAGTGGTACCACGAGGTCAGCCTGGATTGGAACCTGCTGGATTATCCCCATCATGCCGGACTGCAGCGCTGGGTGGCGGATCTCAACCGGGTCCACCGGGAACAGGCCGCTTTGTATGAGGTGGATTTTGACTGGCGGGGGTTCGAATGGATCGACTGCAATGACGTGGACGCCAGCGTCATCAGTTTTCTGCGCCGGGGCAGCCATCCCGAGGACGTAATCCTGGTGGTCTGCAACTTCACCCCGGTGCCCCGCTTCGCCTATAAGGTAGGGGTCCCCCAGGGGGGGTTCTGGCAGGAACTGCTCAACAGCGACGCCCACTCTTACGGCGGCAGCGGCCTGGGCAACGCCGGGGGGCTCTACGCCGATCCCTGGCCCCACCACGGCCGGCCGTTTTCACTGAATCTGACTTTACCGCCTTTGGCCGTGGTCTTTCTTAAACCGGCCGGATGAGCTTTGTACCCCCTGCGCGTTAAGCGCTTAACAAATACTAAACCGCAGAGATACAGAGAACGCATAAAAACAAGGTAGGCGTTCAGCTATCAGCAATCAGCTTTCAGCAAAAACAATGGGGCAGGGAAACTAAGCGAAAAACCAGTGATCCGCCACCTTGGAATAACTATTAGAATTTAAAGCATTAGCTGATGGCTGTAAGGTGACCGCTGAACGCTTACCTTGCACCCAGCAGGGTCACAGGGTGAACTGATGATAAAACTTTCGCCAACCAGCATGTAAAACGAAAAAAGATCGAGGGCAAGCATGCGCAACGAATTCACGGCGATTATTGAGAAGGACGATGACTGGTATATCGCCTATTGCCCGGAGGTTCCAGGGGCTAACGGGCAGGGCAAGAGTATCGAGGAGTGTAAAGCCAGCCTGGCCGCGGCCATTGCTCTTATTTTAGAGGACCGGCGCGAAAATGCCCTGCGCGGCCTGCCGGACGATGCCATCCGGGAGATTGTTTCGGTTTCATGAAAAGGCAGGCCCTGCTGCGGCACTTACGCCGGTATGGCTGTTACCTCAAAAGAGAGGGCAGTGCTCATTCTCTCTGGACGAACCCCGAAAACGGTGCCATCGAGACAGTTGCAGGGCGCCAGGAAACCACTGGCAGACTGGCCCGCAAAATACACTAGGCCTTGCAGTGCCAGAGATTAAGATCAGGTAAGCCATTATTTTTATTTGCCGCCTCCCCCAGAACTCACGATACCATCTGCCACAGCCTTGGCAAACCCTTCCTGCACGGTCTCGATGGATGTTGTTGCCCCGTAAATTCCACCCCAGGCAAAGGTTTTAGTGGCTTCGAACTTACAGAGGGGTTCGTTGGCAAGGCTGTCAATCAAA
>VGSX01000237.1 GCA_016874895.1 Deltaproteobacteria bacterium | reverse complement strand
GTCGGAAAGGCCCAGATCAGGGCTAATCCCAGCACCAGGCAACGAGCGGGCAGCTTTCCCAGCTTTTTTGCCGATTCCACGCGTGCACCTCCTTAGTTTTAGACGGTTTTACCTTGAACCCCCCCCGTAGGGGCAGACCTCCGTGCCTGCCCAAAGAAAATATTTTCATAACCGGGGGTGGCCCAAATCGGCCATGATCGTTTCGGTTTGTACTTTCCGGTATGGAAAACCTGTATGCTTGAGATGGTCCCACACCGATCCCAAGTCTCGCTACAGGGGCTTGCCATGCAAAAGATATCAAGCGGCTCGTGATAAAGCAACTGAAGACCGAATTCCCATATTGGCGGCGCCTGACCAAGCCAAAGAATAAAGAATCGCCTGAACTGGCGCTGCAAGTAGTCACGGAGCAGTACGACCAGAGCCAGACTGAGCAGGTTCCCCTCCATGAGTTAACCGATATGCCGGCGCCACCAGCGAATAGTGTATCTCTGGCGGAGATGAGAAAATCTATCGAAGAACGCACTCGTGGCTTCTTGCCCTTTGCGAAAGACTTCTGTCAAAGGCATCTCAAAGATCGGGAACTTGGTGGCAGACCACATTGTGCCCAAAAGTTAACGCTGCTTATCCCCAACCCCGATTTTTGGAGATACTTTTTAACAGGCTTTATTACCGAGTTGGCCGAATATTTACAACTATTATTTGCTAAGTAAGGTTGCGATCTCCTCTGGAGCTCTGGCGATGACGGCCAGAAAAGCCCTGGCCGGTTGATCCGGCTGGGTCCGTCCCTGCTCCCAATCACGGAGTGTTCCCAAAGGAATATGATAGCGAGCCGCAAATTCTTCCTGGGTCAACCCGAGGGCGCGACGGAGCGTTTTAACGCGCGGTATAGGATGGAGTTTGGCTTCACGTTCGGGGGTCAAAGGCGGATTGTCGGGATCGCTCCCGGCGGCGGCATCAATGGCTGCTTCATTGAGGGGCGTGATCGGGGCTACCGGCACAACCTTTTCGACGCCGTCAGGTAGTCGCTTTCTAAGGGTGCCGTTAGAATGCATTCTGACGGTAGTAAATGTCTTTTTCATGTTTCGTTGCTCTGCGGGCTGAGATAATACGAATGTGCTCCCTGCGTTCTGTATAGACGATGCTCAATATCTGCGAGCCGCACATGGCCAGGAGAATAGTTCTCTCTTCCCCATGGTCCGCTTTGTCGTCTTGCCATGCGACTCCAAAAGGATCGCGAAACGCATAGGCTGTCTGTTCGAAGGTGACGCCGTGCTTGCGGAAATTTTAAATGGCCTTGGCATCATTCCGTTCAAGGATTAACATAATTGACTACGGATTACCAGTATTTTTGTTGAATAAGCGCGTAGGAGCTTTCTCCGGGATTGCAGGCCCTGCCGCCGGCCTATGTTCGAGTCCTAAAAAGACGTCCATTCCCACCGAGGCCGCCTTGACATAACAGGGTTCCAAGGCCTCTAAAAATGGCACTTTACCCCGCCAAAAAGGAAAAGTGCCCAACCTTTTGGGCAGGGTGGCGCTAACCTCAGGAAGGCGAACCTCTCCCAACAGATCGTCCAGGGATTCCTCCCTGCCCCAAAAAGACGAGGCTTCCAAAGGGAGTTCCTCTGGAACCGATACCGGAAACACGACCCGGTCGGTAGGGGAAGGCAGGGCAGCGGCCGAACCATATCCCAGCATGTCGAAGAGTTCTTCCCGGGAGAGACCGCGCAGTTTAAAGAGGAGAAAGGGGTCCCGGTCGAATTCCTCGGCCAGAAGATAAAAAACCGCAGCCGTATGTTTGCACGGGTTGGACCAGTCGGGACAGCTGCAATTGGTCACCAGGTCTTTCAACTTATGGGGAAAAAGGGAAAGTTTGGCCTGCGCAAAAACCTCTTCCATGTCTTCCGGCATCTCACCGGCCAACAGCTTGGCCAGAGTAATAAACCGGCTCGACAATTCCTTAACGATTTTGCGCCATTGGGTCTTGGACAGGAGCTGAAACTGCACTTCCACCTTGTAAGGCCGGGTGCGGGAACCCTGCACCATGCCCTTGACCGAGCCTTTATCGAGCTGGATGTCCATGACCTGTCCCTTGCGGGCGTAGGTGCGGCCCCGGTTCAGGCGTTCGCCGATATGAAAGCTTTCCAGCACGTGTATCCAGCGCTGCCCCCACCAACTGGTGGCAAAGGCCCCGCGTTTGGATTGAGCTTTGATGCCCCCCTTCACTTCCCGGGCCGGCTTCGGGGTATAGTAACGCCACCAGGCCATCTCAATCCCCCAGGGCTTCCTGGCGCAGGGCCATTAAGTCTTTTAACTGGGCGGTGGACAGTTCCGTCAGCCAGCCCTCGCCAGTGCCCACTACCTGTTCAGCGACCTCTTTTTTACTCTCGATCATCTCGTCTATCTTTTCCTCCAGGGTGCCCAGGCAGAGAAACTTGTGCACCTGGACATCTTTGGTCTGGCCGATCCGGTAGGCCCGGTCGGTGGCCTGGTTTTCCACGGCAGGATTCCACCAGCGGTCGAAGTGGAAGACATGGTTGGCCCCGGTGAGGTTCAGGCCCGTCCCCCCGGCCTTGAGAGACAGAATGAATAGGGGCAGGTGGCTGCCATCAGCCTGGAAGCGCTCCAGCATCTCATCACGCCGTTTTTTGGGGGTGGCGCCATGCAGGAAAAGGACTTCCCGGCCGAAGGTTTCCTGCAGGTGAACCTGCAAGATTTTGCCCATCTCGGCGAACTGGGTAAAGATCAGGGCCCGGTCTTTGACGGCCAGGATTTCCTCCACCATCTCCGTCAGTCGGGCCAGCTTCCCGGAGCGGTTCGGGATGGGGGAATTATCGGCCAGGAACTGGGCCGGATGGTTGCAGACCTGCTTAAGCTTGGAGAGGACGGCCAGGATCACCCCCTTGCGCCGGATGCCGTCGGCGCCTTCCAGGTCCCGGGCCGCCTCTTCCACCACCGCGGCATATAACGAAGCCTGCTCCTTGGTGAGGTTGCAGTAGACCTTCATTTCATTCTTTTCCGGCAAATCGGCGATGATGGTGGGATCGGTCTTAAGCCGGCGCAGGATAAACGGTTGGGTCAGGCGTTGCAACCCTTGGGTTGCCTCCAGATCGCGGTTAGCCTGAATGGGGATGAAGAACCGGCGTTTAAATTCCGTCTGCGAACCCAAGAAACCGGGATTGAGAAACTCCATAATGGACCACAGGTCTCCCACATTATTTTCCACCGGCGTGCCGGTGAGAGCCAGACGGTAACCCGCGGGTATGGCCCGGGCCGCCTTAGCCTGTTTGGTCTCCGGATTTTTGATGTTTTGTGCTTCGTCCAGGATCACCCCGGACCAGGGAATCTCTTTGAGCACCTCATAATCCCGATGCAGCAGGGCGTAACTGGAAATCACGATGGCGTATTTCCGGACCTGTTTGGCCAGGGCCTTTCCCTTGGCCCGCGTGATCCCGTGATGCACCAGCACCGGCAGCTGGGGCGTGAAGCGAGCTGCCTCTTTCTGCCAATTGCCCACCACGGAGGTGGGGCTGACCAACAGGACCGGCTCCTGTCTGCTGGCCTGCCGCTCCCGGGCAATCAAGGCCAGGGCCTGCACCGTCTTGCCCAGCCCCATGTCGTCCGCCAGACAGGCGCCCAGGCCCCATTGCTTCAGAAAGCTCAGCCAGGAATAACCCCTCACCTGATAGGGGCGCAGAGCGCCGTGAAAGCTGTCGGGGGCCGGCAATTCGCCCAGGGTAGCCTGACCCTGCAGCTCCGCCAGGAGATCGCCGACCCAGCCTTCGGCCTTCAGTTCAGCCAAGGGGATGTCCCCCGGGGTTTGCACTCCCCCCAAGGCCAGACGCAGGGCTTCCCGGGCGGTGAGGCCGGTGGCTGACTTTTTCTGCCAGAAAGTTAGGGCCGCCTGGATTTCCTCGGCGTTTAATTGGACCCATTGGCCCCGCACCTTGACCAAAGGAGATTTGAGCTGCGCCAGTTCCTTGAGTTCGGCCAGCGAAAGTTCCTCGTCGCCCAGGGCCAGTCGCCAGTCGAATTGTACGACCTGGTCCAGCTTCAAGCCGCTACCTCCAGCCATCTTGGGGGATTTTACCTGTCCCCGGGCCGACAGGCGCATTTTGGCCCCCCGGCCGCTCCACCAGGCGGGCAGCATGACTGCGAAACCGGCCTGCTCCAACAATATGGCCTTTTGGGTGAGAAAGTCAAAAGCGCCGCGGGTATCCAGGTGTTGGCCGTCCGGCAGGGCCTCTTGCAAACCGGCCTCGAGTTCTGGAAAAAGGCGAGCGCTCTGGCCCAGTGAAACCAGCAGGTACTCCCTGGCCTGAAATTCGCCCAGGCGCAGCAGCCCGGCCAGTGGCTTTTTTGGATTCCAGGCTGCGCGGACAGGAATAAGGAGACTGGGATCATCAGCCGCCTGGAGCAGATAGCGAAGAAACCAGCGCTCTTCACCGGGCTTGGATAGGGTGACCTCTTCGGGTTCCTCCAATCGAAAGCAGAGGTGGAACGGCGCCGCCGCGGTGACGGCGACGGGGCGACGCCATTGCTGAATGTGCTGGTGCAAGTGAGCCAGATCGCCAGGGTCGCCGGTCATCTGCCCATCCGGGGCCTGCAGGGCGTGCAGCCACTGATCATGGAGGCTGTCAAACTCAGCAACCTTTTTGGCCGGGCGGCCCCGTTGCATCTTTGCTGGTGCCGGAGCAGTTGGGGGGGCCAACCGGACCAGTTGATCCACTATCCGGCTCAGGAAATCTGCCAGCACCTGTGAAGCCGGGCGCAGCGGTCCAGAGTGGTCGTTTAGGGCCAAGGCCCGGCACGCCGACGGCATCAGGGCAGCAAGTTGTGCTGCAGTTTGGCCGTCAGCCCCGGACAACAACGGTTCCCAACCGGCGTAGTAGGTCCCTTGGATTCCGGTAAGGCCAGGCAAGAACCGCTGCCTGGCCGTCAAAGAGGCAGCGAAGCGCATGGCAACGGTCCAAAAAGCCAGGTCCCTGCCGATAACCATGCCAGGAGCCAGGAGGTCCTTGCCCACACACCTGCATAAAAATTCTACTTCTGCTGAGGCCGGCAAGCTAAGGACGGTTACCTGCCAGGGGGATATGGCAGTCGAGGCAGAGGCAACTGGGGATTCTGCAATCAGCGGGCTGGAGACCAGGGGTTTGTTTTTCTGGGTGGGAAGCCGGGCAATGGCGCTCTCGCACTGGCAGGCTCCGACCGGCAGGGCTAATCCTGCCTCCTGGATTATGTTCAGCAGGTTCTCCTGGCCGGCGTCATACGGGAAAGGGGGAGGGCTGGCGGTCTTTGCCCTGCCTCGCCTTGAGCGGTCGGCATGAAAACTTGCGATTTCAGTGATCTCGCCCCAGAAAAGTAAGCGATCGGCAAAAAATCCGGCATGCAGGATAAGCATTTCTTGACCAGGAAGGAAGATAGTTCAGAAGTATCATAGCAGTTCGGACCATTGACTGCAAGGAATGAAAAAGGCCTTAATCCACCGCCAAAATTTTAATGTGCTGATCTTGCGTGCCGAGAAGTTGTTTTTCAGGGCCGAGGAAGGATTAAAAGTCAGCGTAACCGATCACAGGGTATAAGATTATGCTTGGGAAATCCAAGCGATATCTGGGGCTTTGCCTTTAAAATAACTACTTATGGCCTCCACTAACACGGGGAACGTTTGCTTCTGGCGTAGTCGGCAGGTTTGG
>VGSX01000236.1 GCA_016874895.1 Deltaproteobacteria bacterium | reverse complement strand
TGGTTGGAACACATTTTCCGCCGATATCCGAGAGCTCATCGAAGTGGTCCGCAGGACGGAATTGATCGAACGACTGGAAAGATTTTCACTGAAGTATATCGATTTGATACAATTAGAACAACCACCTAATCTCGGTTGTTTGAATATCGCTTTACAGTTGGGGGGCCAGGAAATCAGCACTGCACCGGTGCAACTAAGGACAGAGATAAAGGAAAGCGGGATTCTCCACATTATTCAGATCGTTTCCCCTGCGGAAGTGGCTATTCCTGGAGAACCCCGAAGATACAGCGGCGTACTCCTTGATATTGATTCCATCAATACTTTTCCAGAAGATGGGGCATGGGAGGAAGTCGACAAACAACTTGATGCAGTGCATTGGGCGTCTAAAAAGACATTTTTCAACCTGCTGACTCCGGAAACTATTGACAGACTTGTACCTGAATACCAGGAATAGGTAGCCATGACAGAAACGGAACGATTGATAGACGATTTCGCTGCCCGTAAGTCTTACGGCGTCACTGGGACGTCGCCGTTAGAGGGAACATTCCCGATCGCGATGCTGGGACTCTCTGTGAAAAATCCTGTTTGGATTTCTTTCGTGTTGCCCCTCGGCTTGGAAGAAGGCAGTTGCCAGATCACCGAGGTTATTTCTCTGGGTGAACAGAAAGAGTTCGTACCTCGTACCGCCTTTGGGAGGAAATTATTATCCTTACGCAAGCGCGCCATTGCCTCAGGAATGCAGCTGCTCAGCGAAGATGAGGTATTGGAAGAGGTGAGACGACGTCGGGGAGAGACAAACAATGATGAAAAGGACGTATATTGATACGAATGTTTTAATCGATGCTTTTCAAGGCGATGATGAAACATCCCGACGTGCCATGGAAGTTTTGGATGATCCCCACCGGATTTTGGTGGTAAGTGACTACCTCCGTTTGGAAGTCTTGCCCAAACCATCATTTCATAAAAGGCAGGATGAAGTAGAATTTATGAGTGCTGTCCTTGACAATGCTGGGGAGAACGTCCCACCCGATCAAAATGTTACGGAAACGGCTATCAATCTTGCCTCACGTTATGACCTTGCCCCCATGGATGCTCTACATGCGGGTGCTGCCGTGACAGCCGGGGTAGATGAATTGGTGACCATGGAGAAACCGACAAACCCCTTATGTCGCGTCAAGGAAGTCAAAGTAATTTCCTTACACTCCTCGGCACTGAAGCAGAAGTAATAGGATCGTTCCCCTGAACATCGGGTCCTTGGCCATCCAAATTATAAGAGTTGCCAAGCTCGATCAGCTACCCCTGATTATGATAAATCATCTTGGTTTTTCCAAGAGGAGAAACAATATGACCAAAGAACAATTGTTATCACGCATCTCCATTGATCCCCAGGTCTGCTTCGGCAAACCCTGTATCCGGGGGCACCGCATCTGGGTGTCTTTGATTCTGGTTCTGCTGGCCAGCGGCCTGACCACCACGGAGATTTTAGCAGAATATCCTGATCTGGAAGAAGCCGATATCCTGGCCTGTATCGCCTATGGCGCCGGGATGGCCCGGGAGCGTTATGTTGAGATTCCCCTGGAGGCCCAGGGGTGAAGCTGTATTAAAAAAGGAGTCCTTATGAAAAAAACGGTTTGGATTGCCTATGACTTAGGCGTAAAAGGGGATTATGAGGGTCTCTATTCCTGGCTTGATAATCATGGGGCCAATGAGTGCGGCCATAATATTGCAGTTTTGGAATATGACGTTAAGCAAAATCTCATCGAGGAATTGCAAAAGGACATAACCGAAAGCGTTAGTTTGAGTAAACAGGATCGAATATATCTCATCTGGCGAGAAGCTGGCAAGATCAAGGGTAAATTTATTGTGGGTAAGCGCAAAGCTGCGCCTTGGTTCGGTTACGGTGCCCAAGAACCACAAATTGACGAAGAAGTGGAACAGCATGTCTAAAAATCTCCTGCTGGATTCCGGATTCTGGTTCGCTCTCTATGATAGTAGGGATCAATATCATGAGGAGGCTCAAATTCTTGCTGATCTATTGGATTTCCATAATTTGGTCATCCCTTGGCCATCCCTCTATGAAACATTGAATACAAGATTTGTTCGCCGCCGAATCTGGCTAGATAGATTTACAGACTATTTGACGAGGGGCAACACAGTTATCCTTGCCGATGAACCCTTTCGACAAAATGCCCTGGATAGCTTGCTGGGAAAAAATTTCGCATGTCGTTCTTATAGTCTGGTTGATGCGGTGCTCAGGCTGGTTATCCAGGATCCCGGTGTCCGCATTGACGCGATAATAACGTTTTATCCAGCTGATTTTCATGAAATCTGTGCAGTCAAAGGAGTGGAACTGATCAGCAGTTAGCGACACTGCCCTCTGTCTACTGCCTACTAAAAAGCCATGACAATCCAAGATTTCATTTCTGATCATTTCCTGAGGCGTTTAAAGAAGACAATGGCCCTCGTGGTCTATGACCCCGAAAGGCGCTATCACAGCATCGTCATGAATCTGGCCGGAGACGACTGCCAGGTCATTGAAGGTTCAGCTTCGACGATAACGGGGCGGGAGCAAGCGTTAGAGCTATGGCGTGGTTTGGTGCGCGATCCTCAGAAACCGCAATTCTTGCTGATCTATCTGCCGATCGCCAAACCCCAGACGGATGAAGAACGGCAGCAGGACCCGTACCAGATTTTTGCCATCGGCGGGGGTGAGTTTCCCCAGGATGATGGGGATGAATATCGGGCCTTATGCCACAAGGCCGCACCGGAACTGGCTGGCCAAATAGAGAATCTGTTTAAAACTGGAACAACTGATTTTGACACAGTTAATACCCTGCTGTCTGGCAGAGCTAACTGGCCGAAGCTCCGGACGCTCCTCAAAGTAGAGTCTACCGCCGAAATATTGGTGGCTTTGGTCTCCCCCACCTCTAAGCAAAGAGAAGCCCTGGAGAAAGATACTACCTGGGTGGCAGAATGCCGGGATTTTACCCGCACCGCATTGGGGTTGGAGTTAAAGACCCGCAGCGAAAAGTGGCCCAAGATCAGCGATGAACTCTGGCGCTATGTCCTCTTCAGTGAATTGGCCCAGGATTTGCCGGTGGCCTTACCGGCAGCTTTGCTGGATGTGCCGCACGCTCCCACCACCTATAAGGACTTAATCTTCACCGTATGTGAGACCTTGCGGACTTCGGAAAAGCATCAGCAGGTGTATATCGAGAAAGCTAATCAATTGGCGGCTGAGCTGCAACTAGACCAAAGATTTAAAAACTTTGAGCAGCTAGGGGAGAGGGACACGTTTGCCTTTCAGGAACAACAGTATCTTAAGGCCTTTGTCAATCCGGCCCTGATGGACAATGCCGAGGGAGCGCTCAGAGTAATGGAGGACCGGCAGCGATCCATTTGGGTAAAGCATACTCCGGAACGCCAGCTCCTCTGGACCATTGCTGCACTGGCTTTGCAGCTTAACCAGAAGATTAAGACTCTCAAAGGTAACTGGCAGGACAAAGCCAGGAGCCTGGACCAGCTTGTGACATTTTATGCCGGCGAGATGCGGCAGGCGGATCGCCGGCATCGGGAACTGGAGCGGGCTGTTACTGAAACATATGGGGAATTGGCAGACCTGGGCGCTTTGGTGGATTTAGCCAGGCAGCACTATATCCAATTTTTGGAAGAAGTGCAGGCTGCTTTCATGCAACTGGTCGAAAAGGAAGGCTGGCCGGTGAGCGGGGAACTGCGGCATACCCAGGTCTTTGATAAGTTTGTCACCCCCTGGATGCAGGAGCGCCGCAAAACCGCCTATTTCATGGTGGATTCCCTGCGCTATGAGTTGGGAGCGGAGTTAGAGAAGGAACTATCCGGCGATTTTAAAACTGAATTGCAGACGGTGTGCGCCCAGGTGCCTACCCTTACCAGCGTGGGTATGGCGGCCTTGATGCCGGGGGCAGACGGCAACATCAGGCTGGTCAATGAGGGAGGGAATCTTGTTCCCTATGTCTCGGGGAAAAAGGTTTTGGTGCCGACGGACCGCTTGGATTATCTGCGCGGCCATTATGGCGACCGCGTCGACATGATTGATCTTGATCAACTCATTACCAAAAAATCCTTGAAATGGTCCGATACCGTTGACCTTCTGCTGGTTCGCACCACTGATATTGATCTCCTGGGAGAAAACAAACCATTGGAGACCTTCCGGGTATTTCCGGATCTTTTGGGGAAGATTGTCGCCGGTCTGAAAAAATTACATCGGCTGGGGTTTGACAGGGCCGTTATTGTTACCGACCATGGTTTTTTGTTATTAAGTGAAAGGCAATATGGCGACTCCATCGGGAAGCCGCCAGGAGATTGGCAGGTAGTCAAGGATAGGTGTCTCCTGGGGGCGGGTTCTGGGAATGCTGGTATTGTCGCTTTTCCCAAAGCAGATGTAGGGATCAGGGGTGATTTTGAGAATTATGCCGTGCCTCTGACCTTTGCCACTTTCGTCAAGGGGCGACTCTATTGTCATGGCGGGTTGTCGTTGCAGGAAGCTGTGGTGCCGCTCATCGTCGTGGACATGGCCACAATTGAGAAGGAACACAGCAGGGCCGAAGTAAAGTTGAAGTATAAAGGCAAGACGAGCGGCGCCATTAACATTCGTATGCCGATGATAGAAGTTTCGGTGACCCAGAGAGGAATATTTGAGGAAGAAATGGAAGTTGCCCTGGCTGCCTATGATAAGAAAAAGGTTGTCGGGGAAGTCATTCCTGGCCAGCACGTTAACCCGGCCACGAATCGCGTCAAAATTCGCTCCGGTGAATCTTTGAAAGTGCCTCTGCGTATGGATGAGGATTTCCAGGGGGCCTTTGAGGTGAAGGCCACTGATCCTGAAACCGGGGTTATCCTGGATTCTATAAAATTGAGAACCGATTATCTGGAATGAACCTATGGATAACTTAAACCAGAAACTCAATGAGATCTTCCCGGGCCGAGTGGTGCGTAAGGACCTGCTGCACCGCATCAAAAAGGGCACCAATGTCCCGGCCTTCGTGCTGGAATTTCTGCTGGCCAAATATTGCGCCAGTGATGATTCGGATGAAATTGAAGCCGGGATCAAGGCCGTTTTCGAAATTCTGGAGAAAAACTATGTCCGGCCGGGGGAAGCGAATAAAGCCCAGTCCACCGTTCAGCAGAAAGGGAAGCATAAATTTATTGATAAGGTCCATGTGACTTACAAAGAGAAGGAACGGCGGCATTGGGCGGAGATGGAAAACTTCGGTTCCCGCCGCATTGCTATCCCCGAGAGATATTATCGAGACAATGACAGATTATTGGAAGGCGGCATCTGGGCCGAAGTAACCATCGGCCACAATGATATCGATGACGATGATTACGCCTTTTATATTGAAGAGTTGCGGCCGATCCAGTTGTCCCGCTTTGATGTCGACGCTTTTTTGGCCGGTCGCCAGGAATTTTCCCGGGATGAATGGCTCGATGTGCTCATTCGCTCATGTGGTCTGGAGCCCGGGAAGCTTAGCACCAGGTTGAAGTTCCATTATTTAGCCCGGCTTTTCCCGTTTGTAGAGGCGAATTATAATTTTATCGAATTGGGGCCCCGTGGCACCGGCAAGTCATATGTCTTCAGCGAATTTTCCCCCTATTCCACTCTGGTGAGCCAGGCCAGCACTCCGACCCTGTTCTATAATAATGCCAGGCAGAAAGTAGGTCTGGTGGGCTACTGG
>VGSX01000235.1 GCA_016874895.1 Deltaproteobacteria bacterium | reverse complement strand
TGCCCTCCCGGATGGTGCCGGCGTCATACTTGCCGGAATAGACCGCCATCACAACTTTTTCTTGTTTACCGCCAGGGCCGGGAGCAAAACTGATGGCGGCGAAGTCTTGGGGCCGCAAACCGTTTTCTAAAATCAGTCCCCAGGGAAAAAGGTAGCCCCCTGCAGAAGAGGGGTCCACGGCGATGAGACGCTTCCCCCTCAAATCCTGGATTGTCTTAATTTCCGGGTTATCCGCCCGGCAGATGACCTGGCCCCGAAAATTCAACTGCCCCGTGGGCTCCACGATGCGCACCAGCGGCCTGGCGCCGTGCAGGTCGGCCAGCTTGACGTAAATGAAGGGATTGACAAAAGAGATATCGATGAGACCCCGGCCCACCATGTGGATATGCTCATCAAAGGTGTCAGGGAAAATCTGCTGCACATTCAAGCCCGTGACCCGGGCCAGATACTCCACGATCATGTGGTGGCGCTGATACGAAGCCGTATGGGTATACTGCGGCAGGTAGGCATAGGTCAAGGCCGCCGGCGCCCCGCTGAGGGTGATCTCCCGCCGCTCGCTTAAATCAACTTTTTTAGCCTGTTCCTGCTCCCCGCAGCCGCCCATGGCCGCTAAAACAAAGCAGCAGAAGAACAACATCACACAACGACTCAATTTCCAGACCGGAGGCATTGCCCTTTATCCTTTAATGAGGTTTTCAGTTTTGAGAAAAAAATCATACTGTTATTTATTTTCTAAAAAATGTTTCATGACGGTGGCACAGGCTGCCAGCCTGTGGAACAATGTTAATGCGTATTATGTTCTTTCAAATACTTCCACAGGGTCACCCGGCTGATGCCCAGGAGCCTGGCTGCCTCTGATTTTTTGCCCTGGGCAGTATGCATGGCCTGGAGGACGGCTTCTTTGGGAATGGCCCGCTCCCCGGTTTTTGGCCGCGGCGGTGCTGTGTTAGGGCCAGCCAGCGGTTTTTGGGTTATCGAAACGGGCAGGTGCTCCGGCAGAATGATTCCCTCCGGGCATACGACAAACGTATAATCGATCACATTAATCAATTCCCGGATATTGCCGGGCCATTGATAATGCAGCAAAAAATCCAGGGCGGCCTTGCTTATTCCCTGTATGAGTTTTTTTGTCTTGAGACGGGCCCGTTCGATGAAGGTCTCCACCAATAAGGGGATATCTTCTGGCCGCTGCCGCAACGGCGGCAGATGAATGGGAATGACCCCGATACGATAATATAAATCTTCCCGGAACCTTCCGTCGGCCATGAGCGTGCCCAGATTTTTGTTGGTTGCCGAAATCACCCGGACCTCCACCGGGATGGACCGCAGATCCCCCACTTTTTCGATGACCTTTTCCTGGAGAACCCGGAGCAGCTTGGCCTGGGTGGCCAAAGGCATGTCGCCGATCTCGTCCAGAAAGATATCCCCGCCGTTGGCAGCCTCAAAGCGGCCGATGCGGGTGCGGTCGGCCCCGGTGAAGGCTCCCTTGACGTGACCGAAGAGTTCGCTTTCCAATAATGATTCGTTTAAGGCGGCGCTGTTCACCTTGATAAAGGGTCCGTTGCTGCGGGGGCTGAGCTTGTGGATGGCTGCGGCTACCAACTCTTTGCCGGTGCCGCTTTCCCCGTAAATCACCACCGGCGCCTCCGACTGGGCCGCACTGCTGACCAGGGTGAAGAGCTGCTGCATGGCCGGGGATTTGCCCAGGATGCCCTGGAAACTGTCTTCCCGGGTCAACTCCCGCCGCAGCCGGAAGATAACCCGTTCCTGAGCCACCACCTCGCTGATGTCCACAAAGGTTTCCACCCCACCGACGACGTTACCCTGTTCATCCCTCAATAAAGCGGCATTTTTTAAGACATGCAGTAGACTGCCGTCTTTTTTCACCAGGGCGCACTTAGCCCGTTTTAACTGACCGCATTGAAACAGGGCGCAGTATTTGCCTTTTTCGGTTAACTGGGGATCAAAGCAAGAATCGGACCGGATAACGGCGCAGGATCTGCCCACCAGTTCCTGGCGGCTATACCCGGTGAGATTCTCCATGGCCTGATTGACCGAAAGGATGGTTCCGGTCATATCCACCACCACCAGACCCTCCATCATGGTGTCGATGACCATCTCCCAGAATCTGCTGTAATCGTTCCCTTGCACGGGGCCTCCCGGGTGAATCCGGAGAAAATAGCGGTCGTAGCGGAAAAATGTTTTTCTTTTCGTTAATGTTAACGTTAATATTTTGTTTGATTTAACATTAACACTTAACACATTCTTTGCCAAGAAAAATTTAGCACACCCTTAATACGCCAGTATTGTTGCGCTGAACTGGGGTATGGAGAAAGATTTCATCTTCGGCCAGCCAAGCTCCAGCCTGGCATATATATTGCTATTCCCCGAGACGAGGCTCTGTTTACGAAATCATCTCATGGAGGGTGTTATGTTTAAAAAAATAGTGGTGCCCCTGGACGGCTCCGAAATGGCGGCCAAAATTATCCCCCAGGTCATCGAGTTGGCCAAAGCCCATCAGGCCGAGGTCACCCTGCTGCACGTCTGCTATACCGAATACGGCGAAGCCAGCCCGGGGACCATGGCTCAGGCTGCGGTGCAGGAGGCCAAGCGCTGCGAGGCCTTTCTCGGACAGGTAGCCAAGGAACTGGAGGCCCAGGGGGTCACGGTTACGGTCGTCTGCGTGGAAGGCTCTCCCGCCCGGGAGATCATCGGCTATGCCGCGGCGAACCATATGGACCTCATTGCCATGGCCACCCACGGTAAGGGCGAGGTGGCCTGGGTCCTGGGCAGCGTGGCCGAGAAGGTGGTTACCCACGCCACGGTGCCGGTGCTGCTTTTCCGGGTTATCGAAGTGAAGCTGCCGGACTTGAAAACAGAATACCCTATACCTTAATGGAACGTCTCACTTAATAGGGATCATGAACATAGGGATCATGAACAATGAGGGCTACCTCAGATAAAAAATCCCCCCTGACCCCCCTTTAAAAAGGGGGAAATAAGGTGGACTCTTGAAAGTCCCCCTTTGGTAAAGGGGGATTTAGGGGGATTATAAGTAATTGTCAAGCTTAATCCCGTCGCTGACTTTATACGGGAAAGATAGATTAATTCTGGAGGTTTTATGCGAAAATTTTCTTTGTTCTGCCTGATGCTGCTTACTGTTCTGGCCCTGACCGGGACCGGGGTCTGGGCCCAGGAAGCTGCCAAGCCGGAAACCCCTGCAGTGGCTCCGGCAACCCCTCAACCAGAACCGGCAACTCCACAACCCGAGCCAGCCACTCCGCCGCCGCCCGCGGCTGAACCCGCTAAACCCGCAACCCCGGAAGCGGTTAAGCCTGCGGCACCTGCCCCCGCCCCGGCCGCACCCGCCACCATGAGTAAATTGGAAGAAGTCATCGCCAAGACCCCGGTGGGCACCGGCAAGGGCCAGATAAATCCCGAGGCTCCCAAGGGATACATGGGTATCCCCGGCGCACCCAGTCATTTCTGGCTGTGGTACATCCTGTGGGGCACCTGGGTGGGCTGGATCTTTTCCTCGGTGGGCGCCTTCGGCGGCATCATGGCCGGGGTAGGCCATATATCGGTTTTCGGACTGTCGGATTATGCCAAGGGCTTCCGGCAGACCAATCCAACGTTGAACAAACTTCTCACCGACTCCATCCGCACCAGCAACCAGTACCTGGTGGGACTGTCGGCTTTTATCTCGTCCTTCACCTACTGGCGTATGGGCCGCCTGGTGATGCCCCTGGGTCTGTGTCTGGCCGGCGGCGGCATCCTGGCTGGCTACCTGGTGCCCCTCTTTACAGTCGGCAAATTGGATGCCAGCACCTATGTGGGTTTCTTCGGTATCATAGTATTTGCCGTGGCCTTCGTGCTTTTCTATGAGACCACGGAAAAGGGCCAGGCCAGTCGGAAAGCCGCCCGGGCTGCGGCCAAGGCCTTCGAAGACGCCCATATCAAAAAGGGCGGGGAAGCCTCTGCAGAACAACTGAAGGGCGTGCAGGTCATCAGTTGGGGCCTCACCCGCATCAGGTTCACCTTTTACGGCGCCGAATTCTCCTTCAACCCCATCTGGCCCATCCTGGGCGGTTTTGTCATCAACGGCATCTCGGCCCTCATCGGGGTGGGCGGCGGTTTCCTCTACGTCCCCTTCCTGACTTCCGTGGCCGGTCTGCCCATGTTCATCGTCGCCGGAACTTCCGCCCTGGCGGTCTTGATCGGTATGATCGTCAATATCTTCAATATGATGGTGGTCCGGCAGATTCCGGTGGACTTCCTGTTGATCGGCACGGAGTTGATCGGCATCGCCATCGGCTCGGTCCTGGGCCCCATGACCTCCAAAAAGATCCCCGAGGTCTGGCTGAAGCGCCTTTTCGTGGTCTTGGCCATTTACGTGGGCATCGGCTACCTCACCAAGGGTTTCCTGGGACAGTCCATCTTCCCGGGTATGTAATATTATAACCAAAGGACGGGGGGGAGCATTGCTCTCCCCGTCCAGGAAGGCGCCACCATGGACATGCCGCCCCTCTTTCTCTGGTTAGACCCTTACCTGATCTGGTTCTTCCGACTCACGGATCATGCCGGGCTTAATTTTTTCCTGGGGACCGCGGCCATGGCCGGCCTGGCCCTGATAATGGGCAAGCTCAGCTCCGCCTTAATCGTGGCCGGAAGCCGGCGGCATACCCAGGAATTAACCGATAAGGCCAAAAAATATCAGGACTTATCCATCCAGGCGCTGGAGGTCGGAGATCGCCAGGCCTACGAGGCCGCCAATAAAATGGCCAACGAGGCCTTCGGGAAGTCCTTTTTCCTGGGTGTGGCCCAATCCGCCGGCTTTTTCTGGCCCATAGGCCTGGTCCTGGCCTGGATGCAGTACCGCTTTTTCGGGATCGCCTTCCCCGTCCCGGGACTGGATTGGTCGGTAAACTTCATCGGTGTCTTTATCCCACTGTATATTCTGTGTTGGGTCCTTCTAAGCCGGGGAAAAAGGTTTATCCGGACCCGGCAGGACCTGGCAGGTGTGCCCAACACCCTCACCACCTATAAATAATGGGAAAAAAAGCGCCGATCTGCTATGATGCATTAGGTTAACAGCTCTGCAATCGCACCACTGCAAAGGGATCGAAAATGTCTCAGGAAATCTTCAGCATCTGTTTTATGTGCACCGTGCGCTGCCCCATCCGGGTGCTGGTGGAGAATGACGAAGTGAAATGGATCGAGGGCAATCCCCACGTGCCCGGCATTGAGGGCGCCCTGTGCGCCAAGGGCTCCGCCGGGATCGCCCTGCTCAATGACACCGAGCGCCCCCAGCATCCCATGATCCGCATCGGGGCCCGGGGTGAGGGCCAGTGGCGTCGGGCCTCCTGGGATGAAGCCCTGGATTTTGTGGCCGATAAATTAAAGGCCATTATCTCCAAGGACGGCCCCCAGAGTGTGGTTTTCGGCGAGCGCACCAACTTGAACACCCACATCAGTAAGACCTTCATGAAGGCTCTGGGCTCTCCCAACCACTTTACCCACGACGCCCTGTGCAAAGGCTCGGTGAACACCGCGTTCCGCAGTCTCACCGGCTATGCCGACCCTCAGATCGGCATCGACTACGCCAACACCAGGCACATCATCATGTACGGCCGCAATATCTTCGAATCCCTGGAAATCAAGGCCATTAACAATTTAATGAAGGCTTTGGCCAAGGGGGCCAAGATAACCTACATCGACCCCCGCT
>VGSX01000234.1 GCA_016874895.1 Deltaproteobacteria bacterium | reverse complement strand
CAAAGGCTATCGGGGGGGGCGCCGCCGCCTGTACCGGTCGGCCCGGGAAGGGGTGGATCGGGCCCTGTGCTTCGCCTACCGGGATCGCAAAGTCCGCAAGCGGGAGTTCCGTAACCTCTGGATCATCCGCCTCAATGCCGCGGTGCGACCCTTCGGCCTGTCCTACAGCCGCTTCATCAACCAGTTGGGTAAAGCCAACATCCAGTTGGACCGCAAAGTCCTGGCTGATCTGGCGGTATACCATCCCGAAGATTTTTCCCGTATCGTCGAACTGGCCCAGAAAGCCGCTTAGGCCATTTTTTGGCCACCCGCCGGCATTTTGTTGTTTTGAAATTGGCACGGCCTGTGCGATTGACCGGTGAATAAGGATAACCCAGAGTGACCCTTGAAGAATTGTTAGCTTCGGCCAGGGAGGCCCTGGATCATATCACCACGGCCGGGACCGAGGAGAACCTGGAACAGGCCCGGGTGAAATATCTGGGCCGCAAAGGCCTGATAACCCAGGCCCTGCGTTCCCTGGGCAGCCTGCCGGTGGAAGTGCGGCCACAATTCGGCCAGGAGGCCAATCGCCTGAAAAAGCTCCTGGAGCAGCACCTGGAAGCCGCCCAAGAACGGTTGAAAAAAGCCGCTTTGGCAGCCGAGGCCGTGGCGGTTCTGGACGTCACCCTTCCCGGACGGCAGCAGGATGTGGGCCGGCTGCATCCCATTACCCAGATCACCCGGGAAATCTGCGATATTTTCATCCGCATGGGCTTTCAGGTGGTGGAGGGCCCGGAGGTGGAAACCGATTACTACAATTTCGAGGCCCTGAACATTCCCAAGGACCACCCGGCCCGGGACATGCAGGATACCTTTTATATTTCCGACAATATCGTCCTCAGAACCCATACCTCCCCCATGCAGGTGCGGGTCATGGAGCAGCAGCAGCCGCCGGTGCGCATCATCGCCCCCGGTAAAACCTTCCGCCGGGACTCGGACCTGACCCACACCCCCATGTTTCACCAGGTGGAGGGCCTCCTGGTGGATAAAGACATCTCCTTTGCCGATCTCAAGGGCGTGCTCACCCTTTTCGTGCATGAGATGTTCGGACCCGCAGTGGGCTTGCGCTTCCGTCCAAGCTTTTTTCCCTTCACCGAACCCAGCGCCGAAGTGGATATTCAGTGCGTCATCTGCCGGGGGAGCGGCTGCCGGGTCTGCAGCCAGACCGGCTGGCTGGAAATTCTGGGCTCCGGCATGGTGGACCCCGAGGTCTTCCGCTTCGTTAATTATGACCCCGAAGTATACGTCGGTTTCGCCTTCGGCCTGGGCATCGAACGTATCGCCATGCTCAAATTCGGCATCGACGACCTGCGCCTGTTTTTCGACAACGACTTGCGGTTTCTGAAGCAGTTTTAATATGCCGGGAGCAGACAGTAGTTAAATGCCTTCCCAAGAGAGGTGAAATAGTTATTCCAAACGCCTCGAAACTGGAAACTGACCACTAATCACTAATCACTGACCACTGACCACTCCCATGTGGCGACTCCTTGATCACGGCCCGAGCCCTCCCCTTTGGAACATGATAGTGGACAGCATACTCCTGCGCTCCCATGCCGAGGCCGGTGGTCCCCCCACCCTGCGTTTCTATGAGTGGGCCCGGCCCACCCTTTCCCTGGGCGCGGCCCAGAAACTGCCGGAGCAGCTCTCTCTTGCCCATTTGACCGCCCAGGGTCTGGTAGTGGTGCGGCGGCCCACCGGGGGGCGGGCGGTGCTGCACGGCGGTGATCTCACCTATTCTATCGTGGCCGGGGCACAGGAGGGGTTCAAGCCTTCGGTGACCGCAGTGTATCGTCGTCTATGCCGGGGACTGCAGGCCGGACTGGCCCGGCTGGGGGTAAGGGCTTTGCCCGGGCTCCCGCAAAACTGCCGTGCTCCCGGCTTCAACTGTTTTGCCCAGACCGCCAGAGGCGACCTCACCTGGCAGGGCCGAAAATTTATGGGCAGCGCCCAAGTCTGGCAGGGGAGTTCTTTTCTGCAGCACGGCGCCATCCTGGTAATCCCTGTGGAGAAAAACAGGCAGCAGCTCCTGGTCGATCCCATCCAGGAGGCGGCTGAAGCAATGATATCCTTGGCCGATATTATGGGCGCATCGCCGCCCCTAACCACCCTCAAGGCCGCGCTGCTCCAAGGTTTGCAGGAGGAACTGGGAATAACCCTCGCCGCCGGGGAATTTACTCCCTGGGAAATTAGCAACCTAACGGCAGAACCCACCAACGTCTAGATTCTTTCCGGGTTAATCACCGAGTGGCTCAAAGCGGCCGGGAGCGATGCCGTTAGCCCAAGTTTATCACTTCCATGAGTTAACCGATATCCCGGCTCCACCAGCGAATATTATTCCTCTGGCGGAGATGGGAAAATAAAAAAGGCTCTCAGAAGCGCTTGCCTCGGAAAGCCTTGCTAAGGCTCCAGACCCCATGAGGGGGCCTGGAGATTATCGTTTGGTAGGTTAGAACAAGCCCATAACCTTACCGGAGTTGACGTCCACATCGACGCGGCGGTAGGCCGGGTCGGAGCCGGTGCCGGGCATCAGGGAGATGGCGCCGCAGACCGGGCAGATGAACTTGGCGCCGCCGTAGATCAAGAAGTCGCGCACCGGCAGCCGCCAACCCTTCGGGGTCCCCTTCTTGGTGGGGTCGTGGCTGAGGGACAGGTGGGTCTTGACCATCATGGTGGCGTATTCGTTGTACTTGGGATCGGCCTCGAAGCGTCTCGCCTTGGCCAGGGCTTCGGGGGAGAAGTCCACGCCGTCAGCACCGTAGACCTGTTCGGCAATGATCTCAACCCGTTGGCGCAGGGGCAGTTCATTGGGATACAGGAACTTGAAATCGTTCTTCTCTTTGCAGGCGTCCATGACGGCATCGGCGAATTCCAGGGCGCCTTCACCGCCGAACTGCCAGTGTCTGGACACGGCCACCCGGGCGCCGGCCGCTTCGCAGGCCCGGCGAATCACGGCGTGTTCTTCGTCGGAATCGAAATGGAAGGAGTTGATGCACACCACCGGGTTGATGCCGGCCTTCTTGATGGTTTCCACATGGTGCACGGCATTCATGACGCCCTCTTCCAGCCAGGGCATGGTCTTGGCGGAAGCTTCAAAGTATTCCTTGGGGACCGGTTTTCCCGGAGGACAGGGCAGGGCGCCGGAGTTGACGCCGTGATGTTTCAGACCGCGCACCGTGGCGGTAAGAACCGCAACGTTGGGTTTCAAGCCGCTGTAGCGGGATTTGACGTTCCAGAATTTTTCAAAGCCGATGTCGGCGCCGAACCCGGACTCGGTGACGTGGTAGTCGAACAGCTTCAGGCCGATGAGGTCGGACACGATGGAGCTTTGCCCCACGGCGATGTTGGCGAAGGGACCGGCGTGCACGAACACGGGCTGCTTTTCCACACTCTGCATCAGGGTGGGGTTGATGGAGGGGACCATCCAGGCCATCATGGCGTTGCCTACTTCCAGGTCGCCGGTGGTGATGGGGTTGCCGCTCTTGTCGTAGGCCACGACGATTTCATTCATCCGTTTCTTGAAATCGGCCAGGTCGGTGAAAATAGAGAGGATGGCCATGACTTCCGAAGACACGGCAATACCCCACTTGGACTGACACATGAAGCCGTCGGCCTTGGTGGTGCCGAGACCGATGATGACATTCCGCAGGGCCTGGGCGCAGTAGTCCAGGATCCAGCCCATTTCGAGGTTGCGGGGGTCGATGTTCAGGCGCTTCAGGTTCCGTTTGGCCAACTGCTCGTCGGTGTAGTTGAATTCATGCTGCATCCGGGAGGTCAACGCCACCATGGCCAGGTTGTGGGCGTTCATGATGTTGTTGATATCGCCGGTGAGGCCCAGGGAGAACTCGGTCATGGGGATCAGCAGCGAAATACCGCCGCCGGCCGCCGTGCCCTTGACGTTCATGGTGGGGCCGCCGGAGGGCTGCCGCAGGGCGCCGCCCACGTTCTGCTTGCGGGCGCCCAGACCCTCGATGAGGCCCATGGAGGTGGTGGATTTGCCTTCACCCAGGGGGGTGGGGGTGATGGCGGTGACGTCGATGTAGTAGCCGTCCGGTTTGTTTTTCAGACGTTCCAGACACTTCATGTAGTCGACGCGGCCGATCTTATGACCGTAGGGGATGCGCTCGTCATGGGGAATTTCCAGCATGTCGCACATCTTCTCAAAGGGGATCATCTCCGCTTCGGCAATTTCGGCAATCTGCCAGTCTTTCTGTTTTACCGGATCATACTTCGCCATAAACTTCCTCCTCAGTGTATGTTTTAGCTCACTTTTTTTAAGCTAATTAAGCCTCTCGAAAGGGCTCGTTGGACCTGGAACGGGACTTCATTAATTTTTTCACATTCCTCCCCTTTATAAAGGGAAAAACGGCTTTTGTCAACTGTTATTTCATCCCCAGAAAAGAATTAAGACGCGGTTTTGGAAATGATTGACGTCTCGCTGCCATATGAACATATGCCAATCAAAGTGAATGACTTAGCTATGAATTAAAGGAAATTACTTATAATACAGCAAGAGGCTATTTTCTATTTGACAGGCTGGGAGCAAGAGGCTTTAATTTAGAGGCAGGGGGATGACAGGCATCGATTTCCCCCGATGACCCCTGAGTTCCACATCTGACTCTTGAACTTTTTTGAACAAACACTTTTTCCGGCTAATTGGCATAATATATGAGTCTCCCCCACACCATGAAAATCCAGCTTGGCACCCGGGGGTGAGGCCTGGGCGGGCCCGGAGGCCCGCCCCACCAAAGGAGGAGTTAATGTAATATTGGCTAAAGATGCTACTTTCGTCAGAAACTGATCACTGGCCCCTGACCACTGACCACTTATTTTCCTGGTAATATCCGGTATTATAATGCTAAGAAACTCTGGGAGGACAATGTAATGGCGAACCATACCGATCCCAAAAAACAATGCTCCATCCAACCCGACACCTTGGCCATGTACCAAAAAGCCCGCCAGGAAGGCGTGGAGACCGTCTGGGAGCGGGCCCAGGCCCAGGAGCCCCAGTGCGGTTTTTGCTCTTTGGGGCTGAGCTGCCGCAACTGTGTCATGGGTCCCTGCCGCCTGGACCCCTTCGGCGAAGGTCCCCAGCGGGGGGTTTGCGGCGCTGATGCCGATATTATCGTGGCCCGCAACCTGGCCCGGATGATTGCCGCGGGGGCCGCCTCCCATTCCGATCATGGCCGGGACCTGGTGGAAACCCTGCTGGCCGTGGCCGAGGGGCACGCCCCCGGCTACCAGTTGACCGATCTGGCCAAACTGGACCGCATCGCCGCCGAGTACGGCATCCCGGCCGACCTGCCTCCCCAGGCCAAGGCCAAGGAGCTGGCCCTGGCCATGATGGCCGAGTTCGGGATCCATAAAGGCCACCTCACCTTTGCCAAACGCCTGCCGGCGGCCCGGCTGGCAATCTGGGACAGGCTGGGCATCGCCCCCCGGGGCATCGACCGGGAAGTGGTGGAGACCATGCACCGCACCCACATGGGGGTGGACAACGACCCGGTGAACATCCTGCTGCATGCCCTCCGGACCTCCCTGAGCGACGGCTGGGGCGGCTCCATGATCGCCACCGAGGTTTCCGATATCCTGTTCGGGACGCCTTCCCCCGTGGCCTCCCAGGTGAACCTGGGGGTGCTGAAAACCGACGAGGTTAATATTATCCTGCACGGCCACAACCCCCTGGTCTCCGAG
>VGSX01000233.1 GCA_016874895.1 Deltaproteobacteria bacterium | reverse complement strand
ACGGAGCTTGTTGGAAAAGACGGTGAAGGAGGCCCGGGAGCGGACCGAGGCCGGCGCTAAGGCGGCTCTGGAAGCTTTGGCGGTGCCCCACCGGGAGCCATTTGCCCATCTATCGCCCAAGGAAGGGGAGCTAAGAAAGCGCCTGCGGGCGCATGGCCGCCAATTGGGTGACCGGATCTTTGCTGAAAATACATTAAGACACAAAAGAGGGGAACAAGAAATTGTTCATTTGGTGGCCGAGTGCGCCTACGAGCACTGGCACCGCATGCTCTTTGCCCGCTTCCTGGCAGAGAACCATTTGCTGATGCACCCCGAAGGCGTGGCCGTTACCCTGGAGGAATGCGCCGAACTGGCCCCGGAAGAGGTCGCCGCCAATGCCTGGGAGTTGGCCGGGCGTTATGCCGCCCGCATGTTGCCGCAGATATTCCGCCCCGACAATCCGGTGCTGCAGCTTTCCCTGCCCCCCGAGCACCAGCAGGATTTGGAGAAGCTTCTGGCCACCCTGCCCGTAGAAGTTTTTACGGCCAGCGATAGCCTGGGCTGGGTCTACCAATTTTGGCAGAGCAAACGGAAGGAAGAGATCAACAAGTCCGAGAAGAAGATCGGCGCCGAAGAATTGCCGGCCGTCACCCAACTCTTCACCGAACCCTACATGGTGCAATTCCTGCTGCACAACACCCTGGGGGCCTGGTGGACCGGGCGGCATCCGGGGGAGCCATTGCCGCTCCCCATGCCGTATCTGCGTTTTTTGGAGGACGGCACTCCGGCAGCCGGGAAGTTTGAAGGCTGGCCGCAGACGGCTCGGGAACTGAAAATCCTGGACCCCTGCTGCGGCTCCGGGCATTTCCTGGTGGAAGCCTTCCACATCATGGTGCGCTTTCGCATGCAGGAGGAGGGGCTTGTTCCCGGCGCCGCCGGCGACGCCGTGCTCCGGGACAACCTTTTCGGCCTGGAGATTGATGAACGCTGCACCCAAATCGCCGCCTTTGCCCTGGCCCTGGCCGCCTGGACTTATCCTGGGGCCGGGGGCTACCGAGAGCTGCCGCCGCTTAATATCGCCTGCTCTGGGTTAGCGGTGGGGGCCAGAAAAGAGGAATGGCTGAAACTGGCCAGGCAGGATGAACACCTCCGTAAGGGATTGGAGCAGCTTTATGACCTGTTCAAGGACGCCCCCACCCTGGGGAGTTTGATTAATCCGAAACAAAGCGTATCCGGGGGACTATTTATAGCAGGGTGGTCAGAGTTGCGCCCTTTGTTGACGGCGGCCCTGGAGCGAGAGGATGTCAAACGTGATTTTGTAGCCACGGAGGTAGGTATTGCGGCTCAGTGGATGGAGAAGGCAGCGGAACTATTGGTAGGCAAATATCACCTGGTTGTGACCAATGTGCCCTTTCTGGTAAGAAGCAAACAGAATGATAAGATACAAGAGTTTTGTGCGAGAGAACATCCCGAAGCGAAAAATGATATTGCTACTGTATTTTTGGATCGTTGCCTAGAGTTTTGTGTCCAAAATGGCACCTGTAGCATCGTTTTGCCTCAGAACTGGCTTTTTTTAACGACCTATAAGATGTTGCGGAAAAAATTATTGCGCCAGGATACCTGGAATGTAATTACAAGATTAGGAGCCCAGGCATTTCAAACACCAATGTGGGATTTTAACGTCCAACTATTGATAATAAGCAATAAATTGCCGAAAGATGTTAACCAAATAAGTTGCATTGACGTTTCTGTCCCCCGGACACCCCAAGAAAAAGCAATTATGCTAAGTAATTCTGAGATTAAACGAATTATGCAACACAAACAATTAAAGAATCCTGATAGTTATATAAACTTTGAAAAAGCATCTAATCAAATATTATTATCTTTTTATGCAGCATCATATAAAGGGCTTGGAACTGGAGACGATCCAGCTTATAGAAAAAAATTCTGGGAAATAATATTTTCAAGTGATTGGATTACTTACTATTCATCACCTTCTGATCGTCAAATGTGGGGATCCGCTCGCTCTGATGTACTTTTTTGGCAAAATGGCAAAGGGGCATTATCAAAGAGTCCAACTGCATATCTGAGAAATACAAGCCAGTGGAACAAAAAAGGAATACTCTTTGGAATGATGAACGATTTACCAGTAACAATATTCACTGGAGGACCTTGGGATACTACATGTTGTCCAGTAATTCCACATTATATATCACACTTATTGCCAATTTGGTGCTATGCGGAAGATGACCAGTTTCGATTAAATCTCCGAAGTTTTAATCAAAAGCTAAGTGTTGAAGTTAATCACTTTACCCAAGTTTCTTTCGATTTTGAATATTGGCAAAAGATAGCGAACAATAAATTCCCAAATGGCCTACCTAAACCTTACTGCGATGATTCAACTCAGTGGATTTTTCACGGCCATCCGGCCCCCAGCGAACAACCATTGCAGGTTGCCGTAGCCCGACTGTTGGGGTATCGCTGGCCGGCGGAATTGGACCCCAAGATGGAACTGTCAGAGGAGGCCCGGGCCTGGGTGAAAAAGACCTATGAGTTGCTGCCCCTGGCTGATAATGATGGCATTGTCTGCTTGCCGCCGGTGAAGGGGGAGGGGCCGGCGGCGGAGCGTCTCCTGGAAATGCTGGCCGCGGCTTACGGGCCGGAGTGGTCGGCAAGCCGGCTGAATGAACTGCTGGCCGCGGCGGGCTACCCCGGCAAGGGCCTGGAAGCCTGGCTGCGGGACGGATTTTTTAAGGACCACTGCCAGATTTTCCACCAACGGCCCTTTATCTGGCATATCTGGGACGGCCGCAAGGACGGCTTTGCCGCCCTGGTGAATTACCACAAGCTGGACCGGAAAAACCTGGAAACCTTGACCTACACCTACCTGGGCGACTGGCTGCAACGCCAGCAGGACGGGGTGAAGCGGAAGGAAGCGGGGGCGGAGGAGCGTCTGGCCGCGGCCCAGGCCCTGCAGGAGAAGCTCAAGCTCATCCTGGCGGGGGAAGCTCCCTACGACATCTTTATCCGCTGGAAGCCCCTGGAACAGCAGCCCCTGGGCTGGGAGCCGGACCTGAACGATGGAGTGCGCCTCAACATCCGCCCCTTCATGACCGCGGATATCCTGCGCCATAGGCCCAAGATCAACTGGAATAAAGACCGGGGTAGAGACGTGGAAAGCGCCCCATGGTATCATTTATTTAAGGGTGAGCGCCTCAACGACCGTCATCTCACCCTGGCCGAGAAGGCCAAGAGCCGGGAGGCTTAAAAAGCCTGAGGGAGGGCAGCGCCGCCATGGAAGTGGACCGCCGCATAAAAGAGAAACGGGAAGAGATTTTGCGCCTGGCCGCCCGCCACGGAGTCCATAACCTGCGTCTTTTCGGGTCGGCAGCCCGAGGCGAAGCCGGGCCAGAAAGTGACGTGGATTTCCTCATTGAGGCCGGTCCGGAGCGCACTCCCTGGTTCCCCGGGGGACTCATTGCCGACTTGGAGGAACTTCTGGGCTGCCGGGTGGACGTGGTGACGGAAAAGGCCCTGCACTGGTATATCCGGGAGCGGGTGCTGAAAGAGGCGGTGCCGCTGTGAAGGACGATAAATTCTACCTCATCCAGATCGCTGAGGATATTGACCGCCTGGAGAAATTCACCGCGGGTGGCAAGAGCGCCTTTATGAATGAGGAGGTGGTCCAGCGGGCGGTCCTGCGAACCCTGCAAACCCTGGGGGAATCGGTCAAACGACTTTCAGACAACCTGAAAAGCAAATATCCCGAAGTGGCCTGGAAAGGCATTGTGGCCCTGCGTAACGTGTTGGTGCACGATTACCTGGAGATCGATCTGGATGAGGTATGGAATATCGTGGCCCTGGATGTCCCGGTGCTCAAGGTGCAGGTGCAGAAGATGTTGGCCGACCTGGGGGGCGTGTAGGAAGCTTACCCGCATGGACATAGGGTAATTCGCAGCTAACCGAGAATATTTGAATAATTCCTGTTATGGACAGCAAAGGCACGGTTCTAGAGGCCCTTTTGGCCTCCCTGGAAAAAGCCGCCAGCTTTAACCAGAACGTCATGGTGGCCCCGGTCGTCATCCTCTGGACCGACAAGGAGCAGAATTGGGTGCCCCTGGCTCCGGTGCTGCGAACCGTTTTGCCGCAATTTTTGACTCTGGGACCTTATAATCCTGCAATCCGCACCGGGCCGGCCATTTGGCTGAAATGCATGATCGCCCGCCTGCTGCCGGGAGCGGAGTGGCCGAAGGAGGCAGTCCCTGTCCTGTATCTCCCCGGAGTAAGCCGCCAGGAGTTGCGGGACTTGGAGAGTTGCCCCAAGCTATTGCAACCTCTGGCGGAATTGCAGTACCGGGGGGTGTTCTGGAGCCATGTCAATGGCCGGGATTGGTCGGTCCTGGCCTTTCTGAAGTCTCAAGAAGGCGGCCTGGGTTTGGATGTAGCCCAGGATGACGCCACCCGGGAAGCCATCGGCCGCGCCCTGTTACCATTGATGAATACTCCCCTAGGTTATCTCCAGGGACGCCGTCTGGAAGCGCCCGATTTCGATATGCTTCTCACTCCGGACCCGGTGCGGGACTTGCTGCGGTGGCTCAATGATCCGACCGGCACTCGCCAGCAGTGGGATGGCAACGAGTGGGACTCTTTCCGGGCCGTCTGCCAGAAGGATTATAGCTTCGATCCCCAGCAGGACGGTGAATTGGCCGGGGCCGAACTCCTGGGTAAGAAAGAGGGAAACTGGGCCAAGGTCTGGGAGCGCTTTGCCGAATCCCCTCGTTTATATCCTCACCTCCCGGAGTTGCTGCGGCGGGCAAAGCCACCGCCAAAGGATTTATTTGAGGATAAGTCCTCATGGCCCCAGGAGAATGAAGCGCAAGAAACAGCCTTGCGTCAACATTTGAAGGTCATGGAGGATCGGCTCCCTTATGAGGTGAGTAAGAAGCTCACGGAACTGGAGAAAAGCCATGGCGACAGAAGGCGTTGGGTCTGGGCGGAGCTTGGCTTGGCGCCTCTGGCCCGGGCCCTGCAGCATATTAACGCTATCGGCGAGGTGACAAAAAGAGCCCTGGGTGGCGCCACCCCTGAAGAAATGGCAGCTTGGTATATAATTGAGGGATGGCAGGCGGATGCGGCCCTTTTACAGGCTTTGGCTTGTATACAACGCACAGAAGACGTGGCGGCGGTGAAAGTCGCGATCAGGGCCGTCTATCTCCCCTGGCTCCAGGCTGCTGCCGAGAAATTGCAGCAATTAGTGCAAAATCACTCCTACCCCGGCCATACCGGGGAGCACATGCAGCCGCTAAACGCCCAAGAAGGGGAATGTCTGTTATTCGCCGATGGATTACGGTTTGACGTGGCCCAGCGCCTGCAAACGGCTCTAATGCGACAGGGGCTGCAGGTGGCCACCTCATACCGGTGGGCTCCACTACCGACGGTGACTGCAACTTCCAAGCCGGCAGTTTCCCCGGTAACCGGTGCATTGGCGGGGCAGAGAGGGGATAGCTTCTTTCAACCTTGCGAGAAAGCCACCGGAAAGGCCCTTACCCAGGCTCGCTTTACTAAACTCTTGGAAGAGGCTGGTTATCAAGTTTTAGGCAAAGAAGATACCGGTGATGCCACTGGCCGGGCCTGGAGCGAACACGGCGATCTGGACCGAAGCGGCCACGACCAGGGATGGAAGCTGGCCTGGCGCATCGAGGAAGAGATACGCAGCCTGGTGGACCGCATAATCGACTTAATACAAAGCGGCTGGCGGCAGGTGAAGGTCATCACCGACCAC
>VGSX01000232.1 GCA_016874895.1 Deltaproteobacteria bacterium | reverse complement strand
CGCCGCAAAATGCCCCGCTTTCAATCTATTCCCCCCAGGGGAGAGGGCGGGGTTCCATGAGCGCGTCTTGGAGGAGATTCTGGAAGAACGAGTGGTCTCCAGCCGCAACCGGCGTAACCCGCCCGGAGTCAAGCGCAAGATGAGCAATTTCCCTTTGCGCCGTCGTGGCTCGAAACCAATACCCAAAATCGACCTCAAACTGGTTATTAAAATAGTTAAGTGAACAGTATTGGATTTAGGGGGATTTTTCATAGGTGCTCTTAATTCAACAGCATTCACCCCGACCCTCTCCCACCGCCAGCGGGGGGCGAGGGAGTTAATGGAATCTTGGCCCAGTAGCTAATTTTCTAAAGCAACTGACCACTGGCCCCTGGCCACTGCACACTTTATTACCTTGTTAAATGCCATATGGAAGAAAACCAGGAAGCTGAACAACCCATTCTTCATACCCTGACCGGCGAGGCCGTTCTCCAGGTTTTAGAATCGCGTCCCGAGGGTCTCACCCAGGAAGAGGCCCTGGCCCGTCTGGAAAGTCACGGTTACAATGAGCTGACCGCGGCCAAGAAAATTTCCCCCATAGTAATTTTTTTCCGCCAGTTTAAAAACCTGCTCATCCTCATCCTCCTGGTGGCCACCATCCTGTCGTATTCCTTGGGTGAGCACCTGGATGCGGCGGTGATCCTGGCCATTGTCCTGGCCTGCGTGGTTTTGGGCTTTATTCAGGAATATCGGGCGGAAAAGGCTGCAGCGGCTTTGCAGAAGCTGGCTGCCCCCCACGCGGTGGTCCTCAGGGATAATGAAGAAATGGAGGTGGAGGCAAGGGAGCTGGTGCCCGGCGACATCCTCCTGATTCATACCGGCGACCGGGTTGGCGCGGATGCCCGGCTTTTAGAGGCCACCAACCTTATGGCTGATGAGGCCATCCTTACGGGGGAGTCCACTCCCGTGGCCAAGAGCACCGACCCTTCGCCCTCCCCGGATACTGCCATCGCGGATCAGCACGGGATGCTTTTTGGGGGCACGGTGATTACCTATGGCCGGGGTGAAGCCGTGGTCACCGCCACCGGCATGGAGACGGAATTCGGGCGCATCGCCCAGATGCTGCACGACGTGTCCACAGAGCAGACACCTCTGGAAAGGCGAGTTTCCCTCATCGGCCGGGTGCTCAGCGTCATCTGTCTGGCCGTGGCCGCCGGTGCCGTGGGGCTCGGGATTCTCAAGGGCTATGGCTGGCTTCCCATGCTCATCTGGGGCATTAGCCTGGCTGTAGCGGCGGTGCCGGAATCGCTGCCGGCCGTGGTCACCGGCGCCCTGGCCATCGGCACTACCCGCATGGCCAGAAAAAAGGCCATCGTCAAGCGCCTGCCGGCGGTGGAAACCATGGGCTGCACCACCGTCATCTGCACCGATAAGACCGGCACCCTGACCCGGAACGAGATGACCGTGCGGCAGCTTTACCTGGATGACCGCCCGGTCCACGTCACCGGTTCGGGCTACGACCCTCAGGGTGAGTTTCGCACTGCCGACCACGAACGTCTTACTCTTACCAACCCTATGCTGCACCTGGCGGCCCGCATTTCTTTGTTATGCAATGACGCTTCCCTCAAACACGAGGACGGCAGATGGCATCTGCGGGGCGACCCCACCGAAGGCGCCTTGCTGACGTTAGGCCTCAAGACCGGGCTGGATTACCAGCTTCTGCTCCAGGAATACCCCCGGGTGGCGGAAATTCCCTTTGATTCCCAGCGTAAACGGATGAGCACGCTACACCAGGACAGGTCGGGGTTTCTCATGTGTTTGAAGGGCGCACCGGAGAGCCTGCTGCCTTATTGCCGCCGGAAATTGACCCTGGGGGGCGAAAAAGCCATGACCGAAGAGAGCCGGGAGGCCATCCTGGCGGAGAACTCCCGGATGGCCAGGTCCGCCCTGCGAGTATTGGGACTAGCCTATCGCCGTTTGCCGGAGTTGCCCGACTTGACCCCGGAATCCGAAGAAACCGACCTGGTCTGGGTGGGGCTGGTGGGCATGATCGACCCGGCCCGCCCCGAGGCCCGGGAAGCCGTGGCCCGCTGTCACCGGGCCGGCATCAAGGTTATTATGATAACCGGCGACCATCCCGACACCGCCGCCGCCATCGGCCGGGAGCTGGGCCTGACCCCGAGAACCGGCAACCCCCGGGGAGTCCTTACGGGCCGGGAAGTGAGCGGCATGGACAACGCCGAGTTGGCCGAGGCCTTGAGCCACACCACCGTTTTTGCCCGGTCAGCCCCGGAACATAAATTGCGTTTAGTGGAACTCTTGAAAGAACAGGGAGAAGTGGTGGCCATGACCGGGGACGGGGTCAACGACGCCCCGGCCCTGAAACGGGCCGACATCGGCGTGGCCATGGGCATCACCGGGACCGAGGTCACCAAGGAAACCGCCTCCATGATCCTGGCTGACGATAATTTTGCCACCCTGGTTACTGCCGTGGAAGAGGGCCGGGCCATCTTCGACAACATCAAAAAATACCTGGTTTTCCTCCTGAGCTGTAACCTGGCGGAAATTATTATCCTCACCGGGGCCTTTTTTATGGGACTGCCGCTGCCCCTCATCGCCCTGCAGATCCTCTGGATCAACCTCACCACGGACGGCCTGCCGGCCCTGGCCCTGGGCGTGGACCCCAAATCCCCGGACATCATGTCCCGGCCACCCCGGCCCCCGGACGAGGGCGTCTTCAACTTCCCGGTGAACACCCTGCTGGGGGTGATCGCCGGCTACAAGACCTTGGTGGTGATCCCCTTATTCGCCTATTTTTATCTCTATAACCCGCATGGCGAGGCCACCCCCGAGGCTTTGCTGGTGCGGGCTCAAACCATGGTGTTCGTCACCCTCGTTCTCTTCGAACTGGTCAATGCCTTCAATTGCCGGGCCGTCACCCTCTCTCTCTTTACTGTGGGCATTTTGGCCAACCGCTTTCTTATTGCTGCGGTCATTTTTTCCTTGGCCATGACCGTGGCGGTGGTGGAATACGATCCTCTGGCCCGACTTTTTCACACCGTTTCGCTGGGATGGCGGGAATGGCTGCTGGCCCTGGGGCTCAGCCTCACCCTGGTGCCGGTGGTGGAGGTGACCAAATTTTTCCTGCGGCGTAAAAGACGGGGAAGAGGGATTAGGGATTAGGGAAGAGGGATTAGGGATTAGGGAGGAGGGAAGAGGGAAAAGGGAAGAGGGTAGGGGCAATGCGGCGTTGCAATCCGGGAGGATAGTTTCTATAATGGAACAAAATTCTGACGGAGCGGAGCTATGCCCACCCAAGCCCTGGTAGTGGCCGACATGATCAACGATTTCCTGGACCCAGCCGGGGCTTTGACCCTGGGGGAGGCGGGGAGGGCCATTATTCCCTTCGTGGCGGACAGAATCCGCAAGATGCGGGCGCAGGGCGCGGTCATCGTATTCCTCAACGATGCCCATGACTCGGAAGACCTGGAGTTCCGCCGCTTCCCGCCTCATGGAGTGAAAGGCACCTGGGGGGCCCAGATTATCCCTGAACTCCCGGTGGCCCCCACCGATGAGGTGGTGGGGAAAACCCATTTCAGCGGCTTGCTCAAGACCGGGTTGGCAGAAATCCTCCAGCGGGAAAATATCGCAGAGGTGCACCTGGTGGGCGTCTGCACCTCCATCTGTATCATGGAAACCGCCCGGGACCTGGACCTTAATGGCTACCGGGTGGTGGTTTATCGGGATGGAGTAGCCGACCTCAATCAGGAAGACCACGAGTGGGGCCTGGAACGCATGGCCCGCCTGTTCGGGGTGAAGGTTGTTTAAAGACATTTTTTTATGGATCTGCATCGCCTGGAAATTTTCTGCAAGGTAGCGGAATTAAAAAGCTTCACCCTGGCCGCGGAGGCCTTGCTGCTGTCACAGCCCACGGTGAGCGAACACATCCGGACCCTGGAAGAGATGGCCGGGGACAGACTGGTGGATCGCCTCGGGCGGGAGGTGCGGCTGACCCCGGCAGGGCAGATCCTCCACCGCTACGCCATGAAAATGCTGCACCTGCGGGAAGAGGCCCGGCAGGCCCTGGCCGACTACCGAGGAGAGCTTTTAGGGCGGCTGTTCATTGGGGCCAGCACCATCCCGGGGAGCTACCTGCTGCCCCAGATTATCGGGGTATTCAAGGCCGAGCATCCGGCCATCCAGATCACCCTGAGAATCGCCAATACCATCGCCATAGGGGAGATGGTATTGAAAGGGGAGGTGGGATTGGGACTGTTGGGGTCGAAGTGGCCAGAAAAACGCCTGAGGTTCGAGGAAGTCTACACCGATGAATTGACCCTGGCGGTGCCGCCGGACCACCCCTTCGCCCTCAAGGGGGAGGTGCAAATCTCTGAGCTGTACGGTCAGCCTTTTATCTTGCGGGAGCGGGGCTCCGGGACGCAGATGGCCGTGCAGGAGATTTTAAACGCCCATGGCCTGGATTTCGGCAAACTTTCGGTGGTAGCCGAGATGCCCAACACCGAGGCGGTGCGCCAGAGCATCAAGGCCAGGGTGGGTCTCGGCATCCTCTCCCGGCTGGCGGTGGCCGCAGATCTGGAATACGGCACCCTGCGAGCCGTGACCATTCGCGGCGTGGAACTCAAGCGACCGATTTTTCTGGTGCAGCGCCTGGGCCGTGACCTGCCGCCGGTCTACGCCGCGTTCGGGGAGTTTGTCAGGGCCGGGAGCAGGAATGCCTCGCGGTAACTGGTAAAGAATACCCGTAAGCGTTCAGCGGTCAGCTAATGCTTTTAATTCAAATTGTTATTATAAGATGGCAGATCGCTGGTTTCTCGATTAGTTTTCTTAACCCATTGTTTTTGCTGAAAGCTGATGGCTGCTAGCTGAACGCCTACGAATACCCGAAGCCGGGGCGAAGGGGGGGCGCCCACGGCTCCGGGCCTGGCCGTCATGATTGGCTGAGAGTTTATTTCCAAAAGCCGAAAAACTACAGCACATTCGGGACAGATGGCGCAGATCTACGCTGGGGGACTGTTCTTATCGCAGGAGTGTTTATTTTTAAGAGGTAATCCGGAAGGTAGCCTCGGGGATGGCCGCGGGCTCGAAGGAGGGGTCCAGGACCGCCAGAAAATCCACCAGAATTCTGGCCGTGGCGCCCCAAATGGTAGTTTCCGGCATCTGGCAGTAATAGACGGTGGTGCGCTTCCCCTCCCATTCATGGGGCCCGGTGCGCCAACGATGGGGACGGAGCAGTTCCCGCACCGGAAAGGACAAGAGGCGGGCCACTTCCCGAACATTGAGGCGAAACTCGTACGGGTAGGGGATCAGGCCCACAAAGCTATGCACCAAAAACCCGGTGATGGTCAGGGTAGAGTTGAGGAACCCCAGGATATCGACCTTCTCCGGGGCCAGGCCGATTTCTTCCTGGGACTCCCGCAGGGCCGTGGTTAGAAGGTTGTCATCAGTGGAATCATGGACGCCGCCGGGAAAGGATATCTGCCCCCGGTGATGCTTCACCAGATAAGTCCTTTGCGTGAACAACATCATGAGTTCCGGCCCTTCATAGAATAACGGTATCAGGACCGCGGCGGGTATGCCGCGACCCAGTGAAGACTTTAGGGGCGGTAACTTGCTGAAAAGCTGGCGCAGACGTTGAGGAGTCATTGTTCTTCTCGAAAACTCCCAGTAAGAATTGCGAAGCCCATATATACTAACTATATTGTAATAAACGCGGCTGAGCAACCGCTTACCATTCTTGGCCCGGGATTTAATTTTTATAAGCGGCCACTGTCCTGAAAAGTTCACCATGTAGGGCGGGAAAGCGAAGCGCATCCCGCCTTCCAGCAAA